>WTHD01000357.1 GCA_011523265.1 Candidatus Binatota bacterium | reverse complement strand
GTCCGTTCACATTCAAGCCGATTGGCCATCGGTACATCCCTGGGCATGAAGATATAGGCTTCGAGTCCGGCCCGTGCAGCATAGGCTGCCAGCGCACCCGCCGCATTCCCGGCCGAGGGAACGGCCAGCTTTTTCACTCCGAGTTCTTTGGCCATCGAGACGGCCAGGGACATTCCGCGCGCTTTAAACGATCCTGTGGGATTGCACGACTCGTCTTTGATATAGAGCCGCACCATGCCGAGTTGTTCACCCAGCCACCGGGCGTGCAGCAATGGCGTCCAACCCTCACCCAGACTGACGATATTGTCGGCCTGGACAACGGGTAACACCTCTCGATAACGCCACAGGTTTGCGGGTCGAGCGGGTAGGCGGTCTTGCTGTAATGTCACCGCGGCTCGCTCAAGATCGTAGTGAACCAATAACGGCTTCCCGCATTGGATGCACAGGTTATGGAGCTGATGAGGTGCGTAGGATGCTGCACAGGCTGAACAAGAGAGATGGGTCACATGCATGTGAAGCTCTCATTCAGCCTGCGGACGTTTAATTCAGCCCTTGCAGACTCTCAAGAATATCTCCGGGCTCAAGCCGGGTGGTATAGTTGGCGTCCACATAGGCCAGCCGAATGGTTCCGTCCCGGTCAATGACATAGGTGCCGGGTATCGGCAGCTCCCAGGCGTCATCGCCGTTGTATTCGGGCAGTTGGATGCCCATTTTTTCAAAGGTCGCCTGAAGCTCGTCAACAAAGCGGAAGGCCAATCCGAACTGTCGGGCGACGCTATTGCCGGCATCGCTGAGCACCTCAAACTGGAGCGCGTTCTTTTCGGCAACCGTCAGGGAGTGGTCCGGGGTTTGGGGCGAGATGGCGATCAGGGATGCGCCCTGCGCCTGCATCTCGGCCAGACGCTTTTGATAGGCCTGCAACTGCAGGTTGCAGTACGGTCACCACGCGCCTCGATAAAAGGCAATGACTGCCGGTCCTTTGGCCAGGAGGTCGGATAATGTCACCGCCTCGCCACGGGCGTTGGGCAGGGTAAAGTCGGGGGCTTTGTCTCCGACTTTCAGGGCCTTGTCCGTGATGCCGGATTTCACCTGATCCTCTGTGGTGCGGACCAGCACCTCACGAATTGCCGGCGGAATTTTTGGCAGCATCTCCTTTTGGAAAGCTGCGATTTGTTGCCTGAGCTCGTTGTTGAGCCCGGCTTCTTGACCGCTCATATACACTCCTTTCGAGAAAATATGGTCGTAAACTGTCCGGTCCATCAATAGGGATTGTCCGGGGGGCCGTCAACGGGAGAACCCCGGCGAGACGGCTTCCTGGACTGGGTATTCTATCCGTAGTATAGTCCCGCGCGAGGTCGGAGAGGGAGCCGCGGGTTCGCCGACAATACGTTCAGGACAACGCATGAAGCCTGCCCCTTTTGAATATATTGCTCCGGAGTCAATAGAACAGGCGGTAGCGGCCCTGGTTCAGTATGGCGATGAGGCCAAGATTCTCGCCGGGGGGCAGAGCCTGATGCCGCTTCTCAATATGCGGCTGATAACCCCCGGTGTTGTTATGGACATTAATGGCCTGGACGAGTTGAGCTATATCCGCCAGGAGGGTGAGCATCTGCATATTGGTGCGCTGACCCGGCAGTACCGGCTCGAGCGGGACGCGCGTATTCGGCAGACCGTTCCCGTTCTGGCTGCGGCCACGCGTCTGATCGGCCATCCGCCCATTCGGTACGCCGGGACAATTGGGGGGAGTCTGGCTCACGCCGACCCGGCCGCAGAACTGCCGGCGGTCATGTGTGCCATGGAGGCGGAACTGATCGTCACCGGGCCGTCAGGAGGGCGCCGTACCCAAGCGGATGATTTTTTTCAGGGTGCCCTGGACGCGGATATCCGGCCTGACGAACTGCTAACTGAAGTTCGCATCCCCATTCGCAAGAACGTGGTGTGGGGGATGCGGGAGTATACCCGGCGGGCAGGGGATTTTGCCCTGGCCGGGGCAATAGTGCTGGCCGAGATGGAGGCGGACCGTTGGGCGAACGGCCGAGTCGTTCTGTTTGGGGTGGAAGATCGACCGCTCCGGGTCGCGCAGGCTGAAGCCGTGCTGACACAGCGGGCTCTGTCTGACGGCCAAGCCGACGCGGTCGCGGCAGCGGCGGTCGCCGGGCTCGACTGTCACGCCGACCTGCACGCCTCTGCCGGGTATCGGAAACAGCTCGCCCGGGTAATGGTCAAGCGCGCCTGCCTGGATGCGCTTGCCATGTGGGACGGGAAAAGAGAGAACGCGGCCGGGAGCGTATAAGTGCAGCCTCAACGTCGAACCATTGTGACGACCGCGGTTAACGGCACGCCAGTGGAAACGCTGGTCGACGTCCGTACTACGCTGGCCGACTTTCTACGCGAAGAGGCGGGCTGCACGAGTGTGCATCTGGGATGCGAGCATGGGGTGTGTGGCGCCTGTACGGTGCTGCTCGATGGCCTGCCCGTTCGTTCCTGTTTGCGTTTGGCGCCGCAGGCGGCGGGCCATGAAATCACAACGCTTGAAGGGATCATGCAAACCGAGCGCGGAAAAACGATCGGGCAGGCTTTTGTTGAGCAGTTTGCCATGCAGTGCGGCTTTTGCACGGCCGGCTTCGCCCTCAGCCTGTATCATCTCCTGGAAAGCGCGCCGGAGCCGATCTTGGATCGGGATATCCACGAGACGCTGGGCGGGCATATCTGCCGCTGCACCGGCTATGTGAGCATTGTGGAAGCGGCCCAGCGATTACGGGACCAAAGCGAATAAACACATTCAACTCCTGCACGCTGATACCATAGCTTTTCTCCGCGTCATGTCTCAGCATTCACCCACCACCGCCCCGCCCTCAACAGAAGGTCGGCGTCTCTTTGATCTCCAGGCCCAGTATATTGCCGACCTCACTCCTCTCCCCAATCTTGCCCATGCCGCGGTGGTCAGAAGTCCGTATGCGCACGCGCGTATCCACAGCATTGATCCGAGCGCCGCACTTGCGCTGCCGGGAGTCATAACCGTACTGACCGGCCGGGAAGTCCAAGAGTGGAGCCGTCCGTTTGCGGTGGCTGCCGAACGGCCGGGACGGTATTACTCCTGCGCCATCGACAAGGTGCGCTACGTTGGCGAGCCGGTCGCCGTTGTGGTGGCTACCGATCGCTATGTTGCCGAAGACGCCCGAGATACAATCGAGGTGGAGTACGAGCCCCTGCCTGCCGTCGTTGATGTTGAGGCGGCCATGCAGCCCTCGGCCCCCATCCTGCACGAGGAACTGGAAACCAATGTCGCCATTGATCGTCAGCTCACCTATGGTGATGTGGCAGCGGTCTTCGGCGCGGCGGATATTGTATTCTCGCAGCGCTACGTTTTTCCTCGCTATCAATCCTTTCCACTTGAAACGTACGGGATTATCGCAAGCTGGAATCCGTCCGCGTCCCAGGTCGGTTTTTGGGCCAACTTCCACGGTCCGTATAGCATGTTGGCGGTTTTGGCCGGGGCGCTACGGATTCCCCTCAGCAAGCTGCGGGTGGTGACGCCACCGGATGTCGGTGGTTCGTTTGGCAATAAGATCGCCCTGTATCCCTATATGGCCTTGATGGCGCTGGCGTCTCGGAAAGCCGGCCGGCCGGTCAAGTGGGTCGAAGATCGACTGGAATCGCTCAGCGCCAGCTCGACCGGAACGGACCGCGTGACGGAGCTTGCCGTCGCGGCCCGTAGCGACGGCCAACTGCTCGGCCTCAAAATGCGCCTCATGGATAACGTGGGGGCGTATATTCGCGCGCCGGAGCCCGGCTGTCTGTTCCGTCCGATCGGTAATTTTATGAACGCCTACAAGATCGAACATCTTGAGGTCAACGCCGTGGCGGTCATGACGAATGTCTGCCCCAGCGGACCGAATCGTGGCTATGCCTGCCAGCAGCACTATTTCCCGATTGAGCGCGCGATTGATGAACTCGCCCTGAAGCTTGGTAAAGACCCGGCCACGGTCAGACTGCAAAATCTCATTCAGCCCCAGGATATCCCCTACCGGACGGTGACGGGCGGACTGTACGACTCCGGGGATTATCCCCGTGCCACGCAGCGGGCGCTGGAACTGAGCAATTACTGGCAGTTGCGTCAGTCTACGGGAACTGCGGCTCCGAGCGCTACTCCGGTGTGGCGCGGGGTTGGCATGGCGGTGGCGATAGACCCCTCGGGCTCGAATATGGGTTATATCGATGTGAGTAAGAAAGCCACGCAGCGCCGCCCCAACCTCGTCCGGGTTGGCTCGGCGCAGACGACCCGAATCTATTTGGACGCCACCGGCGGCGTCACTGTTGAGTTGGAGACCGCGGCCCACGGGCAGGGACAGGAAACGACCGCGGCGTTTATTGTCGCCCAGGCCCTGGGTATTGCGCCGGCGGACGTGACGGTCGTCGCCGGGATGGACACCGGTTCCAGGCCGTGGTCGGTGTCCTCGGGCAGCTATTCCAGTCGTTTTGGCGCAGTTGGAGCCAGTTCCATTGTCGCTGCGGCCAGACAGTTGCAAGAGAATCTTCTCCAAGCGGCGGCCTACTTTCTGGACAGCGACGCGAGTCGCCTCCGCGTCCGGGCGGGTCGGATTGTGTCGCTCGATAACGCGCAACTTGGCCTGTCCCTGAAAGACGTTGCGGCGCGTCTGCACTGGTCGACCGGAACGCTGCCGCCGCATCTGGAGACGGCCGCTCAGGTCGAGGGCACGTTTGTTGCCAGCGAGCTCGACTATCCGAATGAACGCGATCAGGTGAACTCTTCCGCGGTCTATGCGTTTACTGCGGATGTGGCTGTGGTTGAGATTGACAAAGAGACGCTCGATATCCGGGTGACCGACTATATCACCGTGCATGACGCCGGGAATATCCTGCACCCACAGATCGCCCGGGGGCAGTTTGCCGGTGGTCTTTTGCACGGCCTGGCCGGTGCGCTGTACGAGGAACTGCGCTACACCGAGACGGGTGATTTCCTGACCGGAACGCTGATGGATTATCTGTGTCCGACGGTGAGCGAAATGCCGGGTAATATTGTGATGGACCATATTGTGCTGCCGACCCCCCAGGCGCTAACCGGGGCAAAGGGGGTCGGGGAGAGCACCGCCCAGACCGCGCCGATTGCCATTGCCAATGCGGTGGCCGATGCCGTCCGCCATCTGGGTCTTGAGATTACCGAGTTGCCTCTGACCCCGGACAAGCTGTGGCAGATGATTTTCACGGGGGATGTTTCCCCCGAGCCCCTGATTTTCACGGGGGATGTTTCCCCCGAGCCCTCTCGGGGCGCGTCTTGAGGGAAAGCCGGCATGCACTTAGCCAACCTCATCGATCTGGCCGCCGCGCGCTATCCCGAGGCGGAGGCCCTTATCGATGGCGACCGGCGACTGACCTATCACGCCTGGCAGACCCGTATCCGCCGGGTGGCGTACACCCTACAGGCGCGTGGTATTCGCCCCGGTGACCACGTCGTGTTCTTGCTGAAAAACCGGCTTGAACATGCGACTGCATACTGGGCGTGTCAGCAGATCGGCGCCATTGCGACGCCGCTGAACTGGCGCTGGTCAGCCGGGGATATCGCCTTTTGTGTTCAGGACGCGGAAGCAGTCGCGGTCGTATGTGAACAGGCCAGCCTGGCCGCGGTCCAGGCGGCGCGCTCCTCACTGTCGGGCGTGCATACCTGGATTTATGTTGGAGACCCTGCCCCAGCCGATTACCTCGCTTTTTCTGCGTTGCTGGAGGATGACGGAGCCGCTGGGGCTCCGCCGGCTGAGGTCTCCGAATCCGATATCAGCATCATGCTGTACACGTCCGGCACAACCGGACGGCCAAAAGGGGTGCCGCGCACGCATCGGGCTGAGTACAGTGCGGCCCTCGCGCACAGCCTGCAGAGCCAGAACAGCCTCCGCGACCGCACCCTCGGAGTCATGCCGCTCTATCACACCATGGGTATCCGCTCGACGATTGTCATGGCCCTGCTGAACGGTTGCCTGATCTGCCTGCCGGACTGGAGCCCGGAGGCGGCCGCGCACCTGATTGAAAGTGAGCGGGTCACCGCGCTCTATCTCGTGCCGACGCTCTATCACGATCTGGTCAATGCGTCGGCTTTCACTCCCAAGGCCGCGGCGAGCGTCACCAAGCTGGGTTATGCCGGAGCGCCCATGTCCGGGACACTCACCCAGCAGGTTGCGGATATGTTCCAGCCGCAGGTTTTTGTCAATCATCTGGGGAGTACCGAAATTTATACGTTTACGATCTGTGATCGTATCCTGAAGAAACCGACCTGTGCCGGACGCGCCGGTGTCTTCAGCCAGGTGCGTATCGTGCGGGCCGATAGCGACGGTCAGGGTGATCCGGACGATATCCTCCCTTGGGGTGAAACCGGTGAGCTGATTGTCAGTCTCTCGTCGCCCGAAGCGTTTCAGGGCTATTGGCGGCGGCCCGAGGCGGATGAAAAAGCGCTGCGGGGTGGCTGGTATTTTAGCGGCGATCTCGTGTACCAGGATGAAGACGGAGATATTTTCACCGTTGGCCGGGTGGATGATATGATCATCAGCGGTGGGGAGAATATCTATCCGATTGAAGTTGAGGAGGTTGTCTCTCGTCATCCCCAGGTTGATGAAGTCTGCGTCGTCGGTCTGCCGGACCAGCGTTGGGGACAGGTGGTCACCGCCTTTGTTGTCCCCAAACGGGAGATGGACGGGAGTTTTGTGGCGGTGAGTGTGGTAGACCTGGACGCCTTCTGTCGTCGGGCCGCGGACTTTGCCGACTTCAAACGCCCCCGGCGCTATGAGTTCGTGCCCGGATTACCCAAGAGCCCGACGGGAAAATTGCTGCGCCGCCGGCTGCTTGAGGGCGGGTATGAGACGGTATGATAAAAAATAGGGAAGAGGAAGAACAATGAGCGATGTCCTCCGCGTAGAAAAGACCGAGACCGAAGCAACCATCTGGATCGACCGGCAGACGCTGATGAACACCATCACCGTGGCCATGCGCAAAGAGCTGCCCGGTCTGCTGCACGGCCTTGATGCGGACGACACGGTGCGGGTGGTCATTATTCGCGGTGCGGGCGGTAAGGCGTTTAGCGCCGGCGGGGACCTGTCTGAATTTCTGGCCCAGGCGCCGGCCGATCTGGAAGAGTGGGGGGATACGCTGAGCTGGCCGGAGCGCTGTCGCAAGCCCGTGATCGCAGCCATTGACGGCTATACCATGGGGGCCGGTCTTGAACTCGCCCTGGCCTGCGACTTTCGGATTGCGACCGACCGCTCGCTGTTCTCGTTCCCTGAAATTCGCCTGGGGATGATCCCCGGCAGCGGGGGTACACAGCGCGCCCTGCGCCTCATCGGTATGACGCGGGCGAAGTTGTTTATGATGACCGGGCGTCGCATTTCCGCCTCCCAAGCCGAGCAGTGGGGATTGATCACGCAATGCGTTCCCGGCGACGCATTTGAGCGTGCCATAGCCGAACTTGCGACGGAGTTGGCCGCACGTGCTCCACTGGCCCTTCGGACCTTGAAAACGGTGCTCAATAAAGGCGCGGAGGCCCCGCTGGAAACGGCCCTGGAGCTGGAGCGCAAGTCCTACGCCTGGCTGCGCTCCACCCATGATTACGAAGAAGGGGTGAAGTCGTTTCTGGAGAAACGAGAGCCCAAGTATATTGGACGGTAATCCCTCCGTGCCCCAGGAGAGAGATTGGAGGTCTGCTCCCCATGCCAAACACCCAGCCCAAACTCTATCTTGCCGGACCTGAAGTCTTTCGACCCGACGCTATCGAGCATGCGCGGACACAACGCAGCCTGTGCGTCCAATATGGCTTCGTTGGCCTCCACCCCATGGATAACAATATAGACTTGAGTGACAGCTCGATGCGGACAGCCACGGGAATCTACCGGGGCGATATCGGTCAGATCAAAGCCTGTGACATTGTTATTGCGAACTGTAACGCTTTTCGGGGAGCGTTAATCGACGACGGTACGGCGTACGAGTTGGGGTATGGCAACGCCCTCGGCAAACCAACGTACGGCTATATTGAACGGTTGCTCCCGGAGCAGGAACTCCTCCAGGAGCGATGTGTTTTTACCACTCTGCCGGACGGACGAAAGGTCGATCAGGAAGGCTTTCTTCTGGTTGACGACTTTGGGACCTCAATCAATCTCATGATGCAGTGTGGCATGCTCGATAGTGGCGGGCGGTTAGTGGAGGGAGATTTTGAGACCTGTCTGAAAGCGATTCGACACGATTTGGATAGTGGCACGCTCCTTCTGGCCCCGTCCGAGACGGACTAAATCAGTTTGAGAGCCTCGCGTGTCAAACGCCTCAGTGCCTGCTGTATCACCTGTTCGAGTACCCTGACCTCTTTTGCTTCCAGCGGCACCCGGGTGTAAATCTCCTGGCCGGACAGTGTCGTCGATTGCACGTGGAGCGTCGCCCCCCCGAGTGTGTCTCCGGATTTGTCTGCATAGCTCAAGTCAATCTGCTGTACACGCATGGTGAGCCTCCCAGGCTTCTACTCGTGACCTGTATAGCCTCAATAGTCCCCCGCCTGAAGAGCGTAACACGGATTGGTGTTCACCGCTCAGACAAAGCGTACAGTGAGCAGTGGCACGAATGGACATTTACCTCAGCCGGTGTAATCTCTAGAGCATTGGAGGGCGGCTTCTCCGATTCTGGTCGATGCAGGGATAGGAGAAAAGTGGATTGGAGAATATGGCTGAACAGTTCTCGTCTTCTTCACCTCAGACAGTCGAAACCGAGCGTTTACTCCTCCGTCCGTTTGTGGATGACGATTTTGTTACTTATGAAAGGATTCGAGCGAATCCTGAAGTGGCTCGGTATCTGCCCGGTGGAATAGAGGCTGTAAAGAGTGCGCCCGAAAGGGCACGACAGACGATGCAGACCTTTGCACGACATTGGCAGGAGCGGGGCTTTGGGCCTTGGGCGGTTATCGACAAGCAGACGAGAGTGTTGATCGGACACTGTGGGCTGCGCTACTTGCCCGAGTTTGATGCGGTCGAGCTGCTCTATGCCTTAGATCCTTCAGCCTGGGGAAAAGGTTTGGCAACCGAAGCCGCCCACGCCGCGCTTGACTATGGCCGGACAGAACTTGGCTTGCCTCGGATCATTGCGCTCGCTCTACCAGACAATCATGCCTCTCTGCGCGTTATGGAGCGAGTGGGGATGCGGTATGTCAAGACGGCGTCCTTCCAGGGCTATGAGGTGGTGCTCTATGAAGTGTCGCTTCGGCCAATCGTACAGTGAGTGAGCGGTAAGAATGGACATCTACCACATCTGGTGCAACCTCAAGGACGGCGTCAGGGACGTCGAGTTTACGGATAGTGCTCGGCAGTATTTTGAACACCTCCAAGCCGAGGGCCTCCTCGCCAGTTATCGGATAACGCGTCGGAAACTCGGCCTTGGGCCTGACCATCTGCCTGAGTTCCATATCATGCTCGACTTTGAAAACTTGGCGCATCTGGACACCGCGTTTCACTATGTCTCAACTCGTAGCGACCCAGTTGAGAGTTTTCACCAAGCGGTGAATGCCAAAGTGAAAGACCTTGTATTTGGACTCTATAGGGACTTTCCCGACCCTGGACGAGTGCGGGGACAGGAGAAGTTTTAGTGAGGATGACAAGCGGCCGAGATCGTTGAGCGCTACAACCAGAAGAGGGTGGCCTTTCCGGAAAGGTCACCCTCTTTGGTGCGCGTTATACGCTGAAAATGAACTCTCAGTGTCTGTATGCCCGATTTGGCGATGGTACAGCGGGCTTGTTCTTCACCCTGACTGCTCCGAATTGTTCTCAATCCGTTTTCCCGATGGCCTTCTTTTGTGAGCCGACCGTTGTCGGCTCCGTACTTTCGAGCACGACAGTCAGGCCGGGTCTGAGCATCAAAAGGATGAACCCAATAGCCGCTGCCTCGCGCGGGCGTTGCCCACCATTGGCGGGCGGTTATTTTCCGGCGGACTTTCCATTCGCACCTCCTGTCTCTCCCGTGGAGGATTTTTTGACGGGCGCGCCGTCTTCCGATGGGTCCACCAGAGACCCGATACTTCCTCTTTACTCCCCTTGATTGTTTCGTGTCAAGTTTTTTAAAGACACACTCTGTACTACCGGCCCATCTGTTTCGGCCCTGTAAGTTTTTCGTGAAGCTGAGAGGTCGGAATTGCTGGTAAGGTCGTAATATGGACGGTGCCGCGTGAACTCAAATCAACCGATAGATGGGCGACGGTTTCGTTGTCGGGCGCCTCAATAATACTGACAAAATCGTACAAGCCGAGCGTCGCAAACTGGCCCGTTACTTTACAACCAAACTCTGCAATCTCTTTGTTGACTTCTTCCAGACGGTTCGGGTGCTGGTGCAGGGTTTTGCTCCCTTCGGGGGTGAGGGTGCTGAGCAAGATATAGGTCGGCATAACGGTCTCCTTTCTCAACTCTTTATTGGCAAGTCGCACTCTAGGGGGAACGCCCGGTGCGAATGTTTTTCTTCCTTCCTTCCTTCGTGTGCCTCGACGGTGGGGATCGTCCTGTACTCTTGGGAGGTCTCATTTCGCTTGGTCCCTCGAAAGACTTTTCGTATCGACCTGACCGAACTCCTTTAGGGTTCAATCTGCATATCGAGATGATGCCGCCAAAAATATGCTCCCATAGCGACAGCAGCTAAGAGGTTGCCGATGACGACCGCCGGCCAGGCCAGTGCGTGCAGGACTGGCTCTGCCAATACGTGACACACCGATATAAAGCCAAATTCAAACACCACAAAGAATAAGAGGATGCCGAAACCAATCTGAGGATTGCGCTCCGCAATACCCAGCAACCACGACGCCAGCCAGCCGACCGCCGTGAAGACCAGTCCATGGACCCAGGTAAACATGAATACGGCCTCGAGATCGATCCTAAGGCTTTCGGGTGCCGTGACTCCATCCTTGAACAAGGCGGTCCCGAGAATCGAAGGCGTATAGAGTGGCTGTCCGCGGACGCTGTCAACAATGAGAAACCATACGGCGATAGTTGTGGCTCCGAGGATGCCGGCAATGAGGCCTTCTCGGAGAAGCTGTGAGAGTTCTGCGGATGAAAATGTTGAGAGCCCCGAATCTACGACTTTTGATTGTACCGTTGCCATATCCCCTCCTGATTTTCCCTGGAGGTGAGCGCGGTAGCGGGCTTAACCGCTATCCTGTGTGAGGTCATGACCAACAAGCATGCGCCAGAGCTCTTTCCTGGAAACACGGACATGAGTAGTCCAGCGTCACTGTCCACTGCTCTCTACATGGACGGCCTGATCTGCCAGTATGGGAACGCCCGTGATGGTGACGACTAAAAGTCGCCGTTCCTTCGGGTAGAGATAGCCCTCAATCGTAATGGGTTGTCCTATAATTGTGGGTTGTTGGAGCGGGGCGAGGAGCGGTGTCGGGCCATATAAACGAACGGTATGGCGTTGCAACTCGTCTACTCTCGCGTCCTCCTGATCATATCTCTTGACTTCCTCGACGTTAGCGAGCTGGAAACGCCAGGAGGCACCTTTCACCAGGATAGTCAGGGCTGGTTCTGGTGGCCCCGCCTCGCCCTCAAGTGGGAGCAGGGTGCCGGACAGGCGGACATACGGCGTTTCATTCGGGTAGCCAAAACGGGCGTCTGCTATGGCTGCCCAGAGCAAGACGATACCTAGCAGCCCGCCTCCAACAAAACCGAGAATGGGTTTCATATCCCTTCCTCCTGTCTGTAGCGTAACGAAGACCAAATCAGGGCATGTGGCCGCTCTGCGACCGGGGGAGCACGCTCGCGCAGGCGTACAAGGACGGAACAATCGTGCGGGAAGAGAGCAGGCGCAAAATATGAGCGGCTGAGAGGGAGGGCCGCAGGTTCGGGTGGGGCTTGGCGGACGGCAGTAGCAAATCCAGAAGGTCCGCTAGTGGGGAAAGAGCGTGGCTGTTGCTCCAGGTGTTGCACAGTGGCCCCTCCAGTCTCACGTTTGGTGAGTGAATCCCTGACCACCGACTCCCACAGGCGTCTAATCTTCTCCTAGCACTCTTTTTTGAGGAGTCAAGCGAAAAGATGCGTTTCCTGTGATGGACGAGCGCGTCGTGGCTCGTGGCCGGAGTTGTACCGAGATCCGGCGCGTGCCTGCCGGACCGCGGGAGTGCATATCCAAGAGAACAAGGAGGGGAGAACCCGAATTAGTTCGTCCGCCCCTTTTTGACGATCACATCGAATTCTTTTTTGGTCACCGGCATGACTGACAGCCGGCTCTGCTTGATCAGGGCCATCTCTTGCAGCCGTTTGTCCTGCTTGATCTGGCTGAGCGTTATCGGGCTGGCCAGGGTTTCAACCGGTTCGATATCAACCACACTCCAGCGCTCATCATCTGTCGTAGGGTCCTGGTAGGCTTCTTTGACGATACGGGCAATCCCGACAATCTCCATCCCCTCGTTGCTGTGATAATACAGGACCTGATCGCCCACCCGCATGGCCCGCAGGTTATTGCGGGCTTGATAGTTGCGCACACCGTCCCAGTACGTCCAGCCGTCTTTTTGCAGATCGCTCCAGGCATATTTATACGGTTCGGATTTTACCAGCCAATACTTCATCGTACTGTGTCCCTTATCGGTTTGCTGTGATGCTGAACAGTATACTCCTCACGGATTTTTTCCACATCACCGCTTTGATTGCGTTTCTCAATAGGTGTCTTTATTAAGAAAGCTCAAAGGAGGAGGAATTATGCCGCACGAGAGTCGCCAAGAGTATCGGATCATCACAGAAAAGGATGTCCCGGCGGTCATGCGGGACGGGACGACGCTCTACGCCGATGTCTATCGGCCCGATGCCGAGGGGCGCTTCCCGGTTATTTTATTACGGCTCCCGTATGGCAAGGAATTGGCTGATGTTTTTGGCGACCACGAGTATTTTCCGTCGCGGGGCTATGTGGTCATCGTCCAGGACGGTCGAGGACGGTTTGCGTCAGAGGGGGAATACTATCCGCTCATTGATGAAGCCCAGGATGGGTACGATACGGTCGAGTGGGCCGCGGCGCTGCCGTACTCGAACGGCCGGGTCGGGACTCAGGGCCAGTCGTATCTCGGCGCAACCCAGTATCAGCTCGCACCGACACGGCCGCCACATCTCCAGTGTGCGTTCCCCGTATCTGCCGGCGCCGATTACCATCAAGGCTGGGTCTACCACACCGGCGGAGCCTTCTCTCTGGGCTGGCAGGTGCCCTATGCGATCTTCCTCGCTCGCAACACTATTGACCGTAAAGGTATCAAGGAGC
>WTHD01000293.1 GCA_011523265.1 Candidatus Binatota bacterium | reverse complement strand
AAAATCACCAGCCGAGGCTGATCGGCGGGAACCAGGCCAATAAAGGACGCGATGCGACCGGTCTCCGAATACCCGCCACGGGGGTCATGTTTTTGCGAGGTTCCCGTTTTTCCCGCCACCCGAAACCCTTGAATGTGGGCACGCCGGCCCGTTCCCCCCGGCTCGACAACGTGCGCAAGCAAGGTCCGCATGCGCCGCGCGGTTTCGGGTTGAATCACCTGCCTGATCGGGGTCGGGCCGTTGGCGTGGACGACCTCCCCCGTGCTGCTCACTATTTCACTCACCACATAGGGGCGCATAAGCATGCCGTCGTTGGCGAGCGCCGCATAGGCACAGGCCAACTGCAAGGGAGTCACTGCCACCCCCTGCCCAAAGCTGGCCGTCACCAGCTTGATCCGAGACCATGCTTGGAGCACAGGGAGAGCACCGCTTATCTCTCCAGGCAGATCAACGCCGGTTTTCTGTCCGAGCCCAAAGGCCCCAAGGTAGTTATAGTAGCGCTCTTTCCCCAACAGCTCGCCAATCTTCGCCGCGCCAATATTGCTCGATTTGGTCAAGACCCCGTCGACGCTGAGTTCGCCGTAGGGATGAACATCGTGGATAGTATGCCCGCCAACCCGGTAAGCTCCGTGTTCACAAAAAATGGGGTCGGCTTCGCTGACTTGTTTGGTATCCAGGGCGGTGGCAACTAATAATGCCTTGAGCGTCGATCCGGGTTCATAGTAGTCGCTGATCACCCGGTTGCGACGCGCATCAGGTGGAAAATCTCCGGGCGTATTCGGATCGAAGGTCGGCACCTGAGCCAGCGCAAGAATGGCAAACGTCTGAGGGTCAAGTATGAGCACAGACCCAGCCGCCGCCCGACTCTGCCGCACGGCACGTTCCAGTTCGCGCTCAGCCACGTACTGGAGGGTCGTATCCAGAGTCAAACGCACGCGGAATGTTTCAGGCTGTTGACTGCCGCCACGGATCAAGATCGCTCGTTGACGCCCGTCACGCTCACCCAGAGTGTGACTTGCTGGACCGAGCAAATAGCGATTATACGCCTTTTCGATCCCCTCCAAGCCTTGCGCATCCACGTTGACAAATCCGAGCAGGGGGGCGGCTAAGGTCCGGTACGGGTACACCCGGCGCTGGGTGCTCTTGCTGTCGAGGCCAGATACGCGGAGCGTCTTGATACGGCTGGCCTCTTGGGGGAAAACCCCGCGTTTGAGCCAGACAAACGGCTTGGAGGAATGGAGGATGGTGTCGACCTGTTGTGCGGGCAGAGAGAGATGTCGGGCCAGCACGGGAATCATGTCATCCACGTCGGCTGGGAGTTTTGCCGGATGGACATACAGGGATTCAGCCCCAACGCTAAAGGCCAACCGCCGCCCGTTGCGATCAACAATAGCACCACGCTGTGGCGCAACGGTCTCGCGGTGACGATATTGTCCGGCAGCCCGCTGCGCGAGTGTATCCCCCTGCACCACCGTAAGGTGGATGAGACGGGCGACAATAAGAAGCAGGCCCAATCCCAACATCCCCGCCACTAGACCGATCCGTCTCGACATGCGGTCCTCCTACGGCAGGATAACGATCTGCTCAGGACGAGGCACAGCGAGCCCAAGCCGGTCGCTGGCGAGCTGAGACAAGCGACTGGGGGCCGTGGCCGCTTCCCATTCTATCGTGAGGGCGTGGTGTTCCTCCTGCAAGGCGTTGATGAGCTGTCGCGTATCTGCAAGCGTATACCCCGTAGAGACCACCTGGAGCCGAATCCAGAGGTGGGACAGAACCAGGGCCAGCCCAACCGCCGCAAGCACGCCATACTTACCCCATCCGGGCAACTTCCACATCATCCTCCTCCTTCACATCGCTCCACCGCGCGCAGGCGCGCACTCCGCGCCCGCGTATTCTTCATGACCTCCTGGCCGGTCGGCGTCAGCGGCCTAGGGGTTAACACCCGGACCTGCGGCTCCCAGTCACAGGCACAGACCTGGAGTTGGGGTGGACAGATACAGGTGGAGGCCCAGCGCCGGAAGGCGGTTTTTACCAGACGATCCTCAAGCGAGTGGTAGGAGAGCACCACCAGACGCCCTCCAGGTCGCAGCAAGATATATCCTTCCCGTAAGAATACGGCTAAGTGCTGGAGTTCCTGATTCACTGCGATCCGCAGCGCCTGAAAGGTCTGGGTTGCCGCATGGACCCGAAGAGGAAACGTGTCCATCTTTGGCTGGTGTAAGACACGTTTCCTCTTTCGATACCGCCGATGACGGGCGGGCCGGCGGCCACTGCGCTCGATAATTTTCACAAGAGTCGTTGTCGTTGTGATCGGCCCGTGTACACGTTCCTGGAGGATTGCCCGGGCAATCGCTCTGGCCGCCCGCTCTTCTCCGTATTCTCGGAGAATACGGTGTAATTCTTCTTCACTGGAAGCATTAACAATATCCGCGGCGCTCCGCCCGCCACTTTGGTCCATCCGCATATCGAGTGGCCCTGGGCGTAAAAAACTAAAGCCGCGCTCCCCGTCTTCGACCTGGAGTGAGGAAAAACCCAGGTCAAGGAGGAGGCCATCGACCCCTGTCCAGCCCAACTTACGCAGGACCGCCGCCGCCTGGCTGAAATTCGCATGCAGGGTGACATGCTGACCGACGAACGGCGCTAACCGCTGTCGCGCGACCGGCAGCGCCTGTGGGTCACGGTCAAGCCCCAGCAGCCTGCCTTTTCCACGACTGGATTCCAACAGTGCCGCAGCGTGCCCGCC
>WTHD01000039.1 GCA_011523265.1 Candidatus Binatota bacterium | reverse complement strand
CGCAGGTCCCTAGCGGGATATTAAAAAACAGGGGCGCAACCAACCAAACACCCGGAGCGCCCCAATCAACAATCAACAGGCGGTGACGTATGGCCCGTGTGGCACTCAACAAACCAGAACGTATTGACGACCCGATCATCCGGGAAATTTTCAGTTGGGTTACCGACATGGAAGGCGCGGTGCCCAATCACTTCTATATTGAGTTGAACTGCCCGGAATTGCTCAAGGCCAAGCTCGGCACCACCAAGGTCCTGTGGCAATCGGGCGAACTCTCCATGGCGGAAATTCAGCACGTCGGCATTGCTGTTTCCAAGGCCAACGGCTGTCCCTACTGCACGGCGGCCTTTTGTACGATTTTGAACTACGGCCTGCGGACCGACGAAGCCTACACCAGGCAGTTTCTGGCTGAGGGGACGGCGACGATTGCCGACCCCCGCCTGAAAACCATTGTGGAGTTTGCCCTGAAGGTGAACCTCAGCCCCCAGGATGTCACGGATGCGGACATTGCCCACCTGCACGAGATCGGCCTGAGCGATGCCGGCGTGGTGCAGTTGATCCATCTCGTCAGCGATTTTTCCTCGTACAACCGTCTCAACCTGGCGCTCAAGACCGACTACGATTATCGTGACCTGTGGCGCCAGATCGGTTTTGACTGGCAGCCGCAGCCCGGAGAGCCGGCCGGTGATAACACGCGCGGCGTTCGATAACACCATTCCAGCCATAAGGGGGTCCCATGCAGCAGGACAAGAGCGAAATCAGAGGGTTTCACGCGCACGTGTATTATGATGAGTCCACCCGCGCGATTGCCGCGGGCATACGTGAAGCCATCAGCGATCAATTCGAGGTCGAAATGGGCCGCTGGCGCGACAAGCCCGTGGGTCCGCATCCGCAATCCATGTATCAGGTCGCCTTTCAGCCCGATCAGTTCGAGGCCCTCGTGCCCTGGTTGATGCTGAACCATTCCGGTCTCAACGTCCTTATTCATCCCCGGACTGACGATGATATTGCCGACCACTCTCACCGGGCCCTGTGGCTGGGGGAAAGGCTTGAGCTGAACATTCAGTTCTTGCGCGACCTGGAGAAGAAGGAAAAGAAATAGGGGCGGGAGTGATATGCGGCTCGGCGCAATCATCGGTCTCTTATCGTCGCAACCCCAGCCTACCGAGCTGGCGGAGCAGGCCAGACGCTATGCCGGAGAGGGCTTCGACAGTCTCTGGGCGGCCCAGGCGGTGGGCAGAGGGTTTATGCTCCCAGACCCGTTTACGGCACTGGCAACCGCGGCAACGGCAACCCAGGAGGTCGAACTGGGGACAGCGGTTCTCCAGCTCCCATTATACCGGCCGGTCGAACTGGCGCATCGCATTTTCTCCCTCATGCAAATCTGTGGAGATCGTCTCACCCTCGGCCTTGGCGCCGGGTCTACGGAAACCGACTTCAGCGTCTTCGAGCGCTCCTATGCGGATCGGTTCAAGACCTTCGATACCAGTCTGGCGCAATTGAAGCGCCTGCTCACCGAGGGGAAGAATGAACACGCGGACCTCACGCCGTGGAAAACGGTCAGCGGCGGCCCGCCCCTCATCCTCGGGAGCTGGGGCGCTCATGTGGAGCGGGCCGCAAAAGACTTTGACGGCTGGGTGGCTTCGGCCTTCTACCGGACCGCCGACCAGGTCATAGACGCCCTCGGACGTTATCGTGCCGCTGGCGGGCGGAGAGCTATGGTTTCCACCATTCAGTTGACGGCCGATCACGATCCGGGCCAGACCAGAGCAATTCTCCAGCGTTTTGCCCAAGCCGGGTTCGATGATGCCATCGTCCTCCTCCGTCCGGGCGGGCCGAGTCCGGCTGAAGTCAGGGCCCTTGTTGACTAGGAGTGAGACTAGGAGCGTGCCTATGAAAACCCCTATTTGCGACATGTTTGACATTGAGTTTCCCCTGATTGCCTTTACCCACTGCCGAGATGTCGTGGTGGCGGTCTCCAAGGCGGGCGGCATGGGTGTGTTTGGCGCAGTCGCTCATCCGCCGGACCGCCTGGAAGAAGAGCTGCGCTGGATTGATGAACACATTGAGGGCAAGCCGTACGGTATCGATCTGATCGTGCCCAACAAGATGGCCGAGGTGAGTGTTGGCGGGCTGAATCGGGACAAGGTCGAGGCGGCGATTCCCCAGGAGTATTTTCAGTTTGCGGCTGGGATTCTGGCCCAGCACGATATCTCGGCGGAGGGGCTGTACAGCTTTCGCGACGAGACATTCCGGGCCAGCCAGAATATGCAGGCCAGCGGTGCGGCTGAAACCCTGGAGGTGGCCTTTTCGCATCCGATCAGGCTGGTGGCCAATGCGCTGGGGGTTCCGCCCACCATCATGCTGGAGATGGGCAAACGGCACGGTGTACAGGTTGCCGCCCTGGTTGGCGCAAAAAAGCATGCCGTCCGCCAGGCGCAAGCCGGAGTTGATGTGCTGATTGCCGCCGGCGGAGAGGCCGGCGGCCATTGCGGCGATGTCTCGACCCTGGTGCTGATTCCCGAGATTCATGCAGCCATCCAGCCGTATGGCGATATCCCGATTTTGGCCGCGGGCGGCATTGTAACGGGCCGTCAAATGGCCGCCTGCATGGCCATGGGGGCTGCAGGAGTCTGGACGGGTTCGGTCTGGCTGACGACGAGCGAGGCCGAAACCAATCCAATCGTCAAGGAAAAGATGCTGCACGCCTCGTCCCGTGACACGGTGAGATCAAAAGCCCGCACGGGCAAGTATTCGCGTCAACTCAGGTCCCCGTGGACCGATGCCTGGGAGGCCGGGGACAGCCCCACGCCGCTGCCGATGCCCCTGCAATCCCTGGTCACCGAGCCCGCCCTGGGTCGAGTGGACAAGCTCTCCCAGAGCGGTCATGCCGGGGCCAAGGAATTGGCGACCTATTGGGTCGGCCAGGGGGTCGGACTGATGAATCGCCAGATGTCAGCCGCAGCCGTGGTCCAGGAGTTCAAAGAAGATTTTTTTAACGCCTTCGTGCGTTTGTCGGACGCGCTCGAAGCGGAATAATACGCTCGCCCGGAGGATACGATGTCTACCTTTTCCGCACTGCTTATCCTACTCATGCTCTGCCTGGCCGGACTCATTCCGGGCATGGTCCAGACGGCAGCGGCCCTGGACAGCGACACGATTGCTCAGCTCCGCACGGCCAAGGAGATCTATGTTTCCACCAAACGCAAGAGCGGCGAGTGGGGCAGTGCGGCGCCGGTCTGGTTCTGGTACGCCGATGAGGTGATCTATCTCACCGCCTCACCAGGCTCGTATAAAGCCAGGCGTATTCTGGATGGGCGCAACACGGTGCAGATCGCCGTCGGAGGCAGAGACGGTCCTACGTTTACCGGCAAAGCCGAGATTTTTACGGACGCGGCTATCGTCGAACGCATGGGTGAAGCCTATAACAACAAATACTGGCTGGCCTGGTTGGGTTTTGCGCGGCCACGCGTGAGCCGTGTGGAGTCGGGCAAGACCGTAGCTATCAAAGTCACGCCGGACGCTCAGGAATGAAAGGAAGGAAAAACTATGCAACAGATTGATGCCGTTTTGAATCAGGCGGTGGAGTCCGGGGATGTTCCGGGTGTTGTCGCCACGGTCGCCACTGACTCGGGGCCGGTGTACGCCGGCGCATTTGGGACGCGCAAGCTCAATGCCGGCCCGGCCATGACAACGGACACCGTCTTTCGCATCGCGTCCATGACCAAAGCGGTGGCCTCGGTCGCGGCCATGCAACTCTACGAACAGGGCAAATTCGGCCTTGATCAGCCGCTCGGTGAGATTATGTCCGCCCTCGCCCAGCCTCAGGTGCTGGAAGGATTTGATGCCGCCGGACAGCCGCAACTCCGCCCGGCGAAACGACCCGTCACTGCCCGTCAGCTTTTGACCCATACCGCCGGGTTTGGCTATGAGATCTGGAATCCCGGTCTCGGCCAATACCAGGCGGTAACCGGAGAGCCGGGCATTGGCAGCGGCAAGAAAGCGGCGCTGAGTATGCCGCTGGTGTGCGATCCGGGAGAACGCTGGGAGTACGGGATCAATACGGATTGGGTCGGCCAACTGGTTGAGGCGGTCAGCGGTCAAACCCTGGGTGACTACCTAGCCCGGAATGTATTTGAGCCGCTGGGCATGACGGACACCGGTTTTGCGCGTTCGGCGGAACAGGAGACCCGCACGGTCAGCGTCCATCAGCGCGGTGAAGACGGCACACTCGCCCCGACGGATATTGAGTTGGTGACGCCCGACGCCGAATACCAGAGCGGCGGGCACGGCCTGAGTTCAACCGCCGCAGACTATCTGGCCTTTGTCCAGATGATCCTCAAGGGCGGCAGCCATAACGGGCAGCAGATCCTCAAGCCCGAGACGGTTGCGCTGATGTCAGAGAACCATATTGGCGACCTCGCCGCCGGAGACATGACCACCGCCATTCCGCCACTCTCCAACGATGTGAAATTCTCCCCCGGCGTCGTGCATAAACACGGCCTGGGATTTTTGATTAATACCAGCGCGCTACCAGGAGCCCGCTCGGCGGGCAGCCTGAGCTGGGCCGGCCTCTTCAACTCCTATTACTGGATTGATCCGACCAGGCGGGTCACCGGCGTCATCCTGATGCAGATTCTGCCTTTTTTTGATGTCAAGGCCATTCCCGTGTATGAGCGCTTTGAACACGCGACCTATCAGGCTTTGGGTCTGCTTGAGACGTAACAAGCCGAGACTTCCAGTCGCGCATTGAGCCCTAGCAGAGAGTCCGCTATGGTTTGCTTACATTGTTCGATTGTCTCGTGTTGTATCACCGGGCGAGAACGCCAGTCTGGCCAGCAGGGGCTGGCTGTCACGCCCGGGACTGGAGGATAGTATGGAACGCCCGTTACGGTTTGGCATTTTTATGGCCCCCTTTCACCCCGCGGGGCAAAATCCCACCCTCGCCCTTGAGCGCGACCTGGAGTTGATCGTTCGCCTGGACGAGTTGGGCTATGACGAAGCCTGGGTCGGCGAGCACCATTCGGCCGGCTTGGAAATCATTGCCTCACCCGAGGTGTTTATTGCCGCAGCGGCCCAGCGGACGAACCACATTCGCTTAGGCACCGGCGTCAGCTCCCTGCCCTATCACCACCCGTTGATCCTGGCCGATCGTATTGTCCAACTCGACCATATGACGCGCGGGCGGACCATGTTCGGCGTCGGCCCAGGCGCGCTGCCCTCGGACGCGTATATGATGGGCATAGCACCCGATACGCAACGCATACGCATGGAAGAGTCGCTCGGCGCGATCATACAGTTGCTGACCTCGGACGAACCGGTCAATATGGACACCGACTGGTTCACGCTGAAAGACGCCCGCCTCCAACTCCGGCCGTACACCTACCCACACTTTGAAATTGCGGTCGCCGCAACCGTCTCGCCGGCCGGCCCCCGGACTGCGGGCCGCTATGGTGCCGGCCTGCTCTCACTGGGCGCGACCAGCATGGGCGGTTTTGCCGTTCTGGGCGACCACTGGAAGGTCTGGAACGACCAGGCCGAGGAATACGGTCACACGGTTGATCGGTCCTCCTGGCGCTTGGTCGGGCCGATGCATATCGCGCCCACCCGCGAACAAGCCTTCAAAGAGGTCGAGTACGGCATTTATGACTGGGTCGATTACTTCCAGAACGTGGTGGCCCTGCCCCTCGCTCCGGAGGAGTCGGACCCGCGCAAGTGGCCCCAAGCGCTGGTTGAGTCCGGAACGGCGGTCATCGGCACGCCGGAGGATGCGGTCGCTCAGCTCGAACGGCTGACCAAACAGTCCGGTGGCTTTGGCTGTTATATGCTGATGGCCAATGACTGGGCCGAGCGCCAGGCTTGCCTCAACTCCTATGAGCTGTTGGCCAAAGAAGTCTTTCCCCACGTTCAGAGTTCTGCCGACCGAGCCGTGTCTTCCAGAGAGTGGTGCCGAACAGACCACGACTCGCTGATTGGTGGGGCCATGAACGCCGTGGCAAAGGAAATCGAGCGCTACGAAAAAGACACCGGCTATCGTCCGGCCATCGCCGATATAGCCCAGGGACAGCCGGGCGCGAAATAGATAGCGGCAGCCTCACCCCCGCCCTGGGGTGAGGCTGAAGAAACCCAATACGACAAGCCTGACCTGGAGGGACGCCGTTCTCATGAGTTCGTCCATGCAAAACCGGAATTTTCAGATGATTGATACCAACGGCGTTCGTTTGCGAACGGTTGTTGAGGGCGATGGACCGCTCGTCATTCTCCTCCACGGCTTTCCGCAGTGCTGGTATTTGTGGCGCCATCAAATCGACCCCTTGGTCGAAGCCGGTTTTCAGGTTGCGGTCCCGGACCAGCGTGGCTATGGGGGCAGCGATCGCCCCGAAGCCATAGACGCCTATAACATCGTAGACCTCAGCCATGATGTCGCCGGCCTGGCAACCGCCCTGGGCCATGAGCAATTCCTCGTGGTCGGCCACGATTGGGGAGCCCCCGTTGCCTGGCATACGGCCCTGCTTCACGCGGAGCGGGTCAAAGCCGTGGCCGGCCTGAGCGTCCCCTATGTGCGCGGTCAGGCCGGGACCATGACCAGGCAAGAAAATTTTGGAGATAATTTCTGGTATATCGTCTACTTCCAAACACCAGGGGTAGCGGAGGCGGAGTTTGAAGTGGATATTCGCAAGACCTTACGCCTGACCTATTATATCGCGTCCGGTGATGCCCCGGCGAATGCCATGCTGATACAGAAACCCGCGACCGCAAAATTCCTCGATGGCCTGCCCGAGCCGGAAACGCTCCCGGCCTGGCTGACACCAGAGGACCTCGACTATTACGTTGCTCAATACGAGCAGAGCGGCTTTCGCGGTCCGCTCAATTGGTACCGCAATATTGATCGCAACCTTGAGCTGACCCCACAGTTGGAGAACGCCAAGATCGAACGGCCAGCACTCTTTATTGCCGGGAAAAAAGACCCGGTCCTGTCTTTTGGTGGTGGCGGCTGGGTGGATCTGATGGATCACTTTGTGACGGATTTACGGGGCAAAGTATATATCGACGGCGCCGGTCATTGGGTGCAAATGGAACGCCCCACACAGGTGACCGAGACAGTGTTGGGCTTTCTGAAGCAGTTCGCGTAGGCAGGGACGGGCTGAGCGTTCTGACCTGACGGACGGTCAATCCATGCCGACTCACTCCCGCCCGTTCAGATAGTCGGGCAGCCGCGCGGCCCGATACGTTTTGGCCGATTCGAGTTGTTCTCTGGTCAGGCCCTGTACCTCGCTTAAATCGGCCCCGGCCAGATTCGCCCCGGCCAGGTCGGCCTCGTGCAAGTCCGCCCGTTGCAGCAAGCTGCCAGTCATATCGGCATCGGTGAGGATGGCGTAACGCAGGATGGCTCCACTCAGGTCAGCTCCCTTCAGGTCAGCGCCCTCCAGGGTGACGCCGGCCAGGGCCGCGTCACGCAAATTGGCACCGACGAGGTGAGTCACTTTGCCCTTCTCGTTGACGATATCCCAGACCAAACGCCATTTTTCGTCTAGTTGAGTGTGCTCGTCGATTTCCGCGCCGGACAACTCGGCACCGGCCAGATTGGCTCCCGACAGGTTCGCCCCTCTCAGGTTGGCCCCGCTGAAGTCAGTCTGTTTTAATTCCGCCTTGCTCAGGTCAGCGCCGGCTAAGCTGGCGCCTACCAGATTGGTTTGGAACAGGTCCGCGCCAGTAAGTGTTGCCTGGGTCAGGTTGGTTTGAAACAGATGCGCCTTATGCAGGTTCGTCGCTTTCAGATTCGCTCCTGCCAGGTTTGCGCCACGCAGCTTGGCCTCAATCAAATCAGCCTCTTCAAGGTCCGCCTCTTGCAGGTCCGCTTCTATAAGACCGGCGCCTATGAGATCGACTCCCACCAGAACGGCCGCGGGCAACTTGATTCCTTCGAGCTTTGCGCCGCGCAGGTCAGCGCCGTACAGATTGGCTCCGGCCAGATACGCCCCGGTCAGATTGGTCCGGTTCAGCTTCGTCCATTGCAGATTGACGTGGCCGAGATGAACGCCGTGGAGCTCGGCATCTGACAGGTTTGCGTTCTCCAGGTCGGCCTGGGTTAACTGGGCATCCAGAAAATTGGCATAGCGCAGGCGGGTACCAACCAGGCGTGCTCCGGCCAGGTTCGCCCCGCGCAGGTCGGCTTCGCTTAAATCCGCCTCGGAGAGGTCAACCTCCTGTAAGTCGCTGCTACTCAAATCGGCCTGGGCCAAACGGGCTCCCCTCAGGCTGATCCCCTGGAGATTGAGTCCACGCAGAGACAGGCCCTGACAGACGGCAGCCTCACACGAAGCAAAGAAACGTCCGACCCAGTCCTCAAGAATACGGGCGTTCGGCGTGGCGGTTTCGGGAGCCTGCCACAGAAAATCCATAAAACGGGGGGCCGCCTGGACCTCCAGCCTACGCACCCTGTCAAACATCTGCATGCCGGTTTCAAGCGCACCCGTATTCCCCGCTCCGACCAGAGAGAAAAACATGACTTTCTGCAGGGCCGCGTGCTGGACGGCCCGCTCGTGGCGGGCCAGCAAAAAGGCGTACGTTCCTGTGTATACGGCACTCAGCACGACCAGACACAGGAGGAGGCTGAGGGTAAGGGCTTTCACACTGAGGGTCATGGCAGATGGGGAATTACCATTCAGTTCAGCGAGCCCAGGAAATCGATAGTTCGCTCAAACGCCGTGTCATCGGCGTGAAAGACAAAGGCACACAGATCGGTGACACCGATATCTTCCAGGCGTTTGACCTCATCTTTGATGACGCTGGTGTCGCCTGCCAGAATCATATCAACCGGGGCCTGGGCTCCCCCTCGGTCCAGCATGTCCCGATAGGCGGGCAGTTGGCCATAAATGGCGAAGACCTTGGCCGCCACTTCGAGTGCGTTTTGCCGATCATGGGAGACCGCCATAGGCACACCGGCAATGACGCGCGGCACCGGTGCGTCGGCCGCTTGGGCCGCTGCGGTGATCCGCGGGACGACATGGTCTTTGAGCGCCTTATGGCCGGCCATCCAGGTCACGGTGCCCTGGGCCTCACGCCCACACAGGTCGAGCATTTTGGGCCCGAGTGCGGCCAGCACGAGTGGGACCGGGTCGGCGCCTGGGACCGCGACCTCAAGATTGGCGCGGTATTCTTCGCCTTGGTACTTCACCGCCTCGCCGCGCAATACCGGTTTCAAAACGCTCAGATAATCACGCATATGGGCCATATGGCGCGTATACGACAGGCCGAACATGCCCTCGATCACCATTTGGTGGGACAGTCCAATGCCCAGCGTAAAACGGCCCTTACACGCCGCTTGGGTGGTCAGTGCGGCCTGGCCCATCACGACGGGGTGGCGCGGATACGTTGGCACAACAGCCGTTCCCAGTTCAATGCGTGAGGTCTCTCGACCCACCAGGGCGAGCAGATTAATGGCATCGTGTGAAAAAATATGCGCCAGCCAGCCGCTATCGAGCCCGACTTCCTCCGCGCGCTGGGCGCGCCGAATGACTTCATCCATACTGGGCGACTCGCCCGCCCCTTCGCCGATCATCATACCAATACGCATCCGTATGTCCTTTCTTCTTTGCGTTGACTTTTACGTTGTCCACACGAGATATATAGAGAAACACGAGGGCCGTCCATTCATGAACAGATGACCACAGCGGGATAAACAAAGGGAGAACTGATATGGCAACGTCCAATCCAGACTGTTCAAAGCTCCTCAGCGGGATCACCGTACTCGACTTTACCCATGCCTTGGCCGGGCCAACCTGCACCCGGATTCTGAGCGATCTCGGGGCCGAGGTCATTAAGCTTGAGCCCGCGCCGAACGGAGAATTTGGCCGCAGTCTTTTTCCGGTCCGGGGCGGCCTGGGTTCGATGTTTCTCTACACCTGTGCCGGCAAGAAAAGCCTGTGCGTCGATCTGAAAAAGCCGGACGGCATGAAAATCGCCACCGGACTGATCGCCAAGGTGGACGTGATGGTTGAAAACTTTGCGCCCGGAGTCATGGCGCGTCTCGGCCTGGACTATGAGAGTGCGGCCCGGATCAATCCCAAGATCATCATGGCTTCCTGTTCGGGCTTTGGCCAAACGGGTCCGTTATCGAAAAACACCAGTTACGACATCATTGGGCAGGCCATGAGCAGCGTGATGCATATGACCGGCGACCCGGACGGCCCGCCCCAGTACGTCGGCAATTATATTGGAGACACCAACACCGGCGTGCACGCGGCCCTGGCGGTGTGCGCGGCGCTCTTCTACCGGGACCGTAGCGGCAAGGGGCAGTTGATCGATATCGCCCAGGTCGATTCGCTCTTCTTCATGGACATGATTAACGTTCCCCTATACGCGCTCACCCATGGTGAGCAGAACCCGAAGCGCTTTGGCACGCATCACTTTGGGATAGCTCCCCTGGGCGTCTTCCAGGGCAAAGAGGGCTATGTCGTGCTCCAGGCGGTTGAGCATCAATTCCCCCAACTGGCAAAAGCCATGGGCCGTGAAGACTTGGTGACTGATCCGAAGTTCGGGACCAACGAGCAGCGGCTCGAGAACCGGGACGAACTCGTCGCCATGATCGAAGCCTGGCTCCAGTCCTTCCCGAGCGACGAGGCGGCCCTGCACGTACTGGCGGAAGCCCGCATTCCCTGCGCGCCTATTCTTGATGTGGGCCAGGCCTTTCATCATCCGCATATCCGCGCCCGCGGTATGATTGCTGAAGTCGAGCACCCCGTGTTTGGCCGGATGGAAATTACCAATGCGCCCTTCGTCTTTTCCGAGACTCCGCGTGAGGTGCAGGGTCCGGCGCCGCTCGTTGGCCAGCATAACGCGGCGATTCTCAGCGCGCATCTGGGCTATTCCGCAGCCGAGATTGCCCGTCTCACCGAGGCCGGAGTTCTGATGGAGGAAGAGAAGGTGAAGAAGTTGGCAGCGTAAGCCTGAAGCAACACTTCGTTTTCAGGATATCAGAAAGGGATTGTATCCCGATCTTTTCTTACTCTGCGGTCGGCCCGACCCCCGCGACCGTCGTGCGATACATGACCCTGCGGTAGCGGGACTTATCCCAGGGGCGACCACGGTGGAGGCAGCAGCGGTTGTCCCAGATCACGAGATCGTTGTCGCGCCAAGAATGGCGAAGGGTGTATTGGGGCTGAGTGGCGATGGCGGTCAGTTCTCTGAGCAGCGCCCGGCCTTCTTCGAGCGGCATCCCGCGTACATGGGACGCATGGGCTCCGGCATAGAAATTCTTGCGACCGTTGGCCGGGTTGGCCCGGACCACGGCCTGCGGCACCGGCGGGGTCTCTCGCTTCTGTTCCTCGTTCATCAGCTTCGGATCGATCAGGCTGCGGTTATACGCAAAATCGTGAATGGCGACCAGCGGATCAATCCGCTCGCGCATGGCTGCGGATAAGTCGGCGTAGGCGGCTCGCTCGGTCGCAAACTCGGTCTCTCCTCCAGTCGGTGGGACCTCGCGGCCGGACAGCAGAGAGGCGGTTGCCGGAACGCGCTTGAACGAGCTGTCGGTGTGCCACATTTCATTGCCCGAGTTAAAGACCATGCGCTTATCCGTCGGCGGGATAATACGCTTGGTGCCGGGCTCAACGTTTGAGAGGTCGGCAATCTCCGTCCCGCCGCCGGCATTCTGCACCACGGTTTTCTCCAGTCCGCCAAAGTAACCGACCTCGGAAAAGAGGCGACTGAAACGAATCTGCTGCTCGTCGTTTATTTTCTGATTGTGGAAAATCAGGATGGAGTAATCGTTAAATAAATCGACAATGTCACGCATGGCCGTTTCGCTGACACCCGCCGCGATGTCCACCCCGTCAACTTCTGCCCCCAAGACATCTGTAATTTTTGAGAACGATACAGCCATGGTCATGTCCTCCTGAAAAGTGAAACCGCTCTCAACTGGCATGCTCCTGCGCGAGCTCATAGCGCCAGTCCCCTTTACGCATCCATAACCGGTGCCGCCTTCCCGGTTCATCGACGTTCGAGGATTCGTATCCGGCATCGCCGTGATAGATCGAACAATAGCCGTCCTCGACTTTCTCAAGCTTGGGGAAAAAGATGTCCGGCTCACGTCCGCGGACATACGCCAGCGCGTCCTCGACCGTTTCAAAAGCCGAGAGCTTCGTCAGCGAGACGAATGTTGGCGGCGGCAGCTCAAGCTCGCCGGCCTGCCGCGCCCCCAGCGCCTCGTACGGACTCATCCACGCATGGGCATTGATTTCCGCGCCGTCGACCTGAACGGCATCTCTACCGGCTGGGGCAACAAAAAACCAGGTTGAAAAACGCTTGGGGCGAACCAGCGGGGTGGTCCAGTGTGAAAAATAGAGCAAGTCCGCCTTCGAGAGGTTGAGACCGGCTTCTTCCTGGGCTTCACGGACCGCGGCCCGCCGGGCGGCAGCCAGCATATCGTCCGGCGCATCCGGGTTATGATCTTCGGGATCGATATGCCCGCCGGGGAACACCCAGGCCCCGCCATGAAAGGCGGTTTTTGCGTTCCGACGTAATAACAGGACCTCAATGCCTTTTGGCCCGCTCTCCGCATCCCGGAGCACGATGACGGTGGCAGCAGGAATCGCAGGGGGTGCCGTTGTTTTGTTTTCTGACATGTATGCAATGTATCCGAGAGATGGACCGAGGGGTAGAGCGCGCGTGGTGAGCGCTCTGCCGCTCCAAAGACAACGCCCAGGGTCCGTGAGAACTCTAGGCGTTGGTGACTGATCCGTTACTCGGCAGCACGGCTGCCTAAGCGGCTTTCTTCTTGGTGGTCCGCTTTCTGGCGGTCACACGCTTTTTCGACGCGGTTCTTTTTCGCGCCGCGGCTTTCTTTTTGGCCGCTTCATGGGTTTGCTGCATACGCCGGATCTCCTCCCAGCCGAGATAGCCGGTGAACTCATCTTTACCAAAGAAGATGACCGGGCCGTCACACATGAACAGATATTCCGTGTCTTCCAACGCGGTGGTGGCTCCGTGGACCATGCCGTTGGCCTCATGCACATAATCGCCAGCGTTAAAGGTACCGCCCCGGACTTTGAGTTTGCCCGACAGAATATAGGTATGCGCCGCACTCAGATGTTTATGCGGGGGGGCCACATAGCCCTTCAGCCAACGGAAATGCACCATCCAGCGGCCACTCTCTTCTCCGGTCCACAGCACCCTCATAAAGGCGCGTTCGGGATCATCCGGGTTGGGAATCCAATCCGCATCCGACGACTGCGTGATTGCGTCCATCAATTCGCTGTTAATCGGGCGAATCTCTTGCGGTAAAGCCATAGCTCCCTCCTTACTGTAATCGTGCCTTCTTAC
>WTHD01000296.1 GCA_011523265.1 Candidatus Binatota bacterium | reverse complement strand
GATGGAGGCCGGCCGGGTCTGGCGGATCTTTTTCTTTTTTTGATGCTGGCGCAGCGTCAAAAGAATCCGCTGCAGGACGGCCTGCTCCCGTTCAGATAGCTCGGGCTCGCCCATCCTCTGCATCATCCCGTCCGGCGCACCGGTCGGAACATCCTCGTCCTTTTGCTGCCTCGAGAGCTGCGACGCGTATTCGGGCAGGGAAGCGTACAGCTCGGTGGCCATGAGCAAACAGCCCGCCACCGTGGCGTCCTGTTCCCAGCCGGGTTTCAGCGTTGCGTTCAAATACGGCAGGATCGACTGGATCAGAGGCGGCAGGATGCGGGTCTGTGACGCGGCCCAGGCCAGATCTTTTTGCAGCCCAGGATACGCCTCTGCCAGACAGGCGTTGATCCGCTGACCCTCGACGAACATGAACAGGGCCTCAATCTGTTCGGGCTTGGGAAAGAGCTTGCAATACGCCGCCAGGTCCCGTGGCGGGTGTGCAGCCGTCTCGGCCCGTTCCTGGACAAACGACGGCACCTGCGACCAGATGTCGGTAATGGAGAGATCGTAGGTCCCGAACTCGACCCGCCCCGCCTGATGGGCCGCGAACATGCAATACAGCCGAAAGTTTTCCTCAAAAGTCGAAAACAGATCAATGCTGGCCGGCAAGGGCAGAAACTCGTCCTCGTCTTCAACAATCGCAAATGGGGGTGGAAAGGATATCTCCCCGATTTCCTGGATACTGACCGCCTCCCCACACAGCATGTGCATAAACTTCACCAACGCGCTATGCACTTCGGAGAGCAGTACGGCCGACGACTCATGCCGCAAGACCTGGAAACTGGTGCGGGACTCCAGGGTGAAAAAGGCTTCCGCGGCGTGCGGATTGCGCTGCGCGATCTCTTCTCCGGTTTGAATCCAGGTCAACACCCCCTCGGCGCCGACTTCTTCATACGCGCGGGACAGGGTCCGAAAGAGACGGGCAATCCCGGCAGGAAAAATCCGGGCGAGTTCGGCAATCCGCTCCAATACGGACATCTGCTGGTCCGGCGCCAAGCTCTTGAGCGTGGGCTCAAGAAACGGAATGACAGCCGGCAGGGGTTCCGGATCAAAGGCGGCCACCGGTTGGAGGCAACGCATCAACACATTCCGTAATGGCTCCGGGATAGTGACCAGGGCTTGAGGTAAGACGTGGTAAATGCCCGCCGCCGCATCGCGCGAATGATACACCGCCGACCGGCCCAGACGATAGACGCTGATCCGTTCCGAGCGGTCCAAGGCAGTCAGGCCGTTCGGGAAACGCACAAAATCGGTCTCTCCGCTGACTGCTTCAATATCCAGCAGAAAACGGACCCATTCGAGCATCTCCAGCCGGGACAATACCGGCAAAAGCTCAGGAGTTGCCGCGAACATGGCCGAAGCGAGCGTTTCCCCACGCGCGCCCAGCGTGGCACTCACGTGCCGGCCCTGTTGGACCCATTCCTGGAAGAGTTCTTCCTGTAACCATGCCTGGACAACGGGCTGCTCTATCCGGGTTAGCGCCGTGAGTAAGGTCGAGTATTGCGTGGGAGAGAGACCCTCCAACACGGCCTGAAACTGCTGCTGGTCTTTTTCTTCGAGGGTCTTGGGGTCGAAATTGGTCATAATCCTGCCTGTTCTCCCACGATTCAGAGTTACGGGAGAAGCGTCAGACCTTTCTCTGCTGTATCGGAGGGCGACCGCCAGGGCAAGCAGGCGGCGGGCAGGTATCCCTTACCAATGGGCAAGAACCTTTTCTCCGAATGTTGCCACAAATTCTTCAAAAGCGTCAAAGGTCGGAATAAAAGTGACCTGCCGAACTCCCGCCCGCTCCAGACTGCGGAGCCGTTCCAGCAGGGCCTCGGGTCGGGCCGTCAGGGTGGTCGCCTGAACGACTTCGGGCGTTACAAACCGAGCTTCTTCCTCCCGGACGTATAAACAGTGGCCGTCGTGCAGGTCAAAATAGTATTCATCCTTGTCTTGGAGACGTTGCTCCATAAAGGCTTTGTATTGGACAAAAATCGAGCGAAGGGGAACCGGAGCGGCTTCGGGCTCCGTGAGCGTTTCATACAGCGAGTGCAGGGCGACGGTTGCCCACGGGCCGGCCTGGGCTCTGACTCGTTCAGAATCCAGTCCTTCGTCCGGGCCCAGCAGACAGGCCGTTGTAAAGAGCACGCGATCGACACTGTCCGTATTCTTTCCAGCTTTCTCAATGCCGGTCTTGACCTGGCGCCAGGCCGCCTCAAAGCCTTCGACCGTATTGGTCCGTGAGGTCAGCCAGCCGTCGCCCAACTCGCCGGCCAGCCTCATGGCCCGTGGGGCGTTGGCGGCCACATAAACGGGAATCGGCTCGCACGTGTTAATAAACGCGTAATCCTGATGAAAAAATTTGATCCGGCGCGTCTCCGCCCCCTCTTGATACAGCACCTCCTGGTTACTCAGCAGACCACGCGCAGTCGCTATATACTCGCGCAGCTCACGCAGAGAACAGGGCGGCAGCCCCATAGCCCGCCTCGCACTATTGCCGGTCCCCAGCCCAAGAATGACTCGTCCGGGGGCGAGCTGGTTGACCGTGGCAATGGCGTGGGCAGCCACGGGCGCGCTGCGCGTGCCGACCACTGCCACCCCGGTTCCGAGTGTAATGCGCGTGGTATGCTGCGCCATCAACCCCAAACACAGATACACATCCCCGGCCATCATGGGCGAGTCTTCAACCCACACATGGCTGAAGCCCTGCGCCTCGGCCAGCTTGGCGTGATTGACGCAGCGATCCGGTTTGGGAAACACGAGTACGCCGAAATCCATATCTTCCTCCTCAGTATCCGGCCAGGAGAGCCTACTCGGCCGGCTCGCAGTGTGTCAATGAGAAGCGCGAAGAGCACGGTTTTCTCGGTTTCTTTCCTGCGGAAGCTGTGGTAGACCAAAAAATCAGTGGGACCACAGAGAATAAAGGAGGGTTCGGTCATGACAAAGAAAGGCTTTTCCCATATTGGGTTGTCAACGCTCGACTTGGATAAAACGCGTGAGTTTTACGAAGACATCCTGGGCTTCAAGCCGGTTCGCTGCGACACCATCAAGATCAAAGAAGGCGGCCATATCCGGCATATCTTTTTTGATACGGGCCGTGACCAGTTGCTCGCTTTTATGGAAGCCACGAGCATTCCCGGTGTGCCGGTCGAGTACGACGCCGGCATCAACCGGGGGCTCGGTGTCCCGAGTGCGTTCTACCACTTCGCTTTTGAGGCCGGGACGGAAGCGGCGCTCGAAGAAAAACAACAAGAGCTGCGGGACAAAGGCGTGGAGGTCTCAGAAGTCGTCGATCATGACTGGGCCAAGTCGATTTACTTTAAGGACCCCAACGGCATGCAGATGGAATACTGCTGCTTTACCCGGGACTTTCACGACGAGGATGCGGTCATGACCGAACGCTTTGAGGCGCCCATTGCCGCGCTTGGCTTGGAAGAGACACCCGATATCACTTCCACCAATCCGCCCAGCTAGTCTCTCGAATCATGCCCTCCGTCGGGGCAACCACGCGGTTGCCCCGAGCATCTAGCGCAATGCACGGTGCTGTGTAGTCGCCCGTCCTTCCCGCCGTCCGTCCTTCCCGCGAAAGAATGTCACTCCATACTTGATACGGGGTGAGAATCTAGCCGCCTCGCCCTACCGGACGTGATCCGGCATGACGAGGGCGGAGAGGCCCGATTCGTTGAGCGAAGACGGCAATTTTCATATACTCTGAAGCTGGAACGGCACCGAACAATGCTTGAAAGGCAGAGTGGTGTATGAAGCCGCCTAAGCGCTCCCCGATGTTGTGGAGTCACATTGAGGAAAGAATCTCGGAGCGGGACTGCCCCCGTCGTCATTCCTCGAAAGCAGGAATCCAGGCTTCCCGCCCCCTCTGCCTTCCGGATGCCAAATCAAAGCCTGCCCTGGACATGATCCGGGGTCCGGCATGACGGAAGCCTCCTGAACGGCTGGAGCTTATCGTAAAACGCACTAGTTTAGAGTTGTGGTCTCAGAAAACACCGGTAATGAACCCTTACGATCTTTTCAACGCGGGCACCGTCGCCGACATTGTCCCGAAGGGCGATACCGCGCGCCAGGCAGTCGATTCTCTGCGAGGGTATGCGTATCAGGCCCTAGCGGCCGCACTGGCATGGCTGGATATCGACGAACATGGGAAGCTTTTCCTGGAAGTTGCCGAAGACTATGCACGCATAGCGAATCAGGCGCTCGACGCCGTTCAGGTAAAGGACACACAAAGCTCCGAGTCAATCACATTGAATAGGCCAAGCGTCCGTAATGCGATCGCTGCATTTGTCGATCTTACCGAGCGCAATCCTGCCATTCAGGTTGACCTTCGTTTCTTCACGACATCGGAGATAGGAATAGAGCAAGCCATTGCTGACCGCCCGGGGGACATGGCCGGATTGAAATATTGGCGAAAAGTCGCGGCCGGAGCGGACCCTTCGCCTCTCCGTAATATATTGGAGAGCGATAGATTCCCGGAATCTGTAAGGGACTTCTCCAAGGCTCGCAACGACGATGCGGCGCTCCGCCGCGATCTTATTGAGAGAATACACTGGGACTGCGGTCAACCGGACTTCTCGACGCTTCGTCAAGAACTAGAATCGCGTCTGGTTGTTATAGGCCGCGACCGGTTCAATCTCCCCGCTCCAGAGGCGCGGCGGCTTGCCGATCCCCTGGTCTATCGGGTGCTGGAAAAAAGTGTCATCAAGACGCCCGAGGATCGCGTTCTTACGAGGGCCGACCTTTACAGCGAGATCGATGCAGCAACCCGAACTTCAGTGCCACGCGCTTCTATAGACGCTCTTGCCCGACTTGCCTCAGGCTTGGCGGGATCATTTGGCGGGGGTCTGGGCACAGGCAATCCTCTTTCCATTACAGAAACAGGCTGGCTTATTGACGGCACTACGCTTCCCGTTCCGCAGGGGATTATCGCCCGGAGTGTCGTCGAGTCAGCAGTGGCGGACGCTGTTGATAATTTCGGCGTGGGCGTGCTTGTCGGTGGCAGCGGCCTTGGTAAGTCCATCGTATCGCGGGCAGTCGCCGCCGCGCGGGCCGGCGCATTCTTTATAGTGGACTTTCGGAATACTGACGTGGACGAAACCCGCCGCCGGCTTGATATGGTGTTTGCCCGTGTTGGAGGTTTACCTCCTTCGGTCCTGATTCTGGAAGACCTGAACCATATTGACGACACGCGCGTTACATTGTCGCTGGCTCGCGTCCTTGAGGCTCTCCGGCGTCGCTACCGTAAAGCGCTCATTACCTGCTATCAGCAACCCTCCCTGAGAGCGCTGACTGAAATCGGCCTCAATCGGGAGTGTGTCGTCAATTGCCCCTACTTCTCTGAGGAAGAAGTCCACGCGCTTGTCCTAAACAACGGAGGGGAGCCAACCAGGTGGGGGCGTCTTGCCTATTTGGCGGGGGCTTGCGGTCATCCTCAGCTTACACATGCTTTTGTGATTGGGGTTGCGAAGCGGGGATGGCCAGTCGAAGAGATTGAAGCTGTCGTCAGCCGTGGCCTGTCGTCCGATGACACCGAGACCACCCGCAAAGAGGCCCAGCGGAGTTTGGTAGCCGCGCTCCCTGAAGGAACGCGAAATTTGCTCTATCGACTCAGTATTGCGACAGGACGCTTCGATCGGTCGCTGGCGTTGACCATCGGCGAGGTTTCTCCAGCGGTGTCCCAAGCTGGTGAATGCCTGGACCAGTTAGTCGGGCCGTGGCTCGAAGCCGTCGGTGGGGACGCCTTCCGAGTCTCACCCCTTGCGAGAAGTTTTGGGCCTGAGATGCTGTCCCCTGATGAGCAAAGGCGCATTCATGGGACCATTGCAGTCCAGATGTTCGGAAAAGGGACTATTGAGGCAAGCGATTTCGACACAATCATGATGCATGCGATTGCGGGCAAGATGCCCCAAATTTTGGCCATGCTTGGCCTTAGTGTACTGTTGGCTGACTCTCCAGTTGAGAAGCTCGCGGAACACATCCTGTTCTTCCGTTTCTACCGAACCGACGTACCGATCTACCCAGAGGAACCTTTAGCCTCCGGCTTGCTCCGGCTTACACAATTCAAACTAGCCGCCACAACGGATGGAGGAAACAATATCTCCGCTATTGCGGCGGCACTCTTCAATGAAATCGACAGCCTGCCGGTTCCGGCAGGTGAGATAGGAGGTACTTTGGAGGCGATGGCAGCGTTCGCCGTGCTCGGTACGATGGGTATCGCGAACTATCTCGATGACTGGGTCGCTCTCCTACTTCGCTTCAAAGTCCTGATAGAGGTCGACGAATTCTTGCAAGGCATAGTGGCCAATGTTGAAAGTGCCTTCGATGCATCGGGGGCGAATTTCTTTGGGATGTTGTTCAGTGTGGGAAGTGCCCACCTTGCTTCTGTAGAGCGACTGGAGCGTGTCATCAACGCGCTTGATAAACTCGACGCGGACGAGCGGTCGCTCTTGCTGACACCGGTAGACAGAAATTCTTCCGATTATTCCCTATTCATCAACGGCCCTTGGGCGACGCAACGGCACGGTGAGGATTTCGATGTAGCGGACGCTACTATCCGCTACCAACGGATGGCAGAGAAGACGCGGAACTGGGGTATTCGTCCTCTCACTCTCCAATGTTTGGTGGCCCAGGCGGTCATGCTGGATGAATATCAGAACGACAAAGAAGGTGCCCTGGCGGTCCTTGCTGAGGCGAGAGCATCCTACGGGGACGATGTAATCCTCAGTCGCGCTATAGCTAAAGTTCATTATCGTCATGATGAACACGGTATAGCCCTCGAAATCGTCCGTAGCATCGCGGATCGGGTTGGCGTAGACGATCCGGTGGAGCGTGCGTTCGCTCTGCGCGAAGCGGCCATCAGTGCGGCACGATGCGACGATTGGGCGCAAGCGGAGCAATGGTTTCTTGATGCGCAAAGCGCCGCCAAACTGGTTCAAGTCGATGACATACGTGTTATGGCGGTCGGCCTAGGGGCCGATTCTGCGGTGGCTGCCCTTGAAACTGGCCACGTAGGCCGGTCGTTGACACGCCTTGCGGAAGCGATAGAGGCATTGGCGAACATCAACCCGGAAGCGACGCTGCGAGCAGCGTACTGCCACCGCGTTATCCGCCAAGCCGCGTTATGGGTGAAATCTCGCATTGAGGGACGCACGATCAAGAGCGGCGGACAGCCTTTCAGAATGGAGGCAGGAACCTGTAGCAATCCTGACCCTTCGTCGGCAATCCGGGAAATTCCGCTCGTACCCCTTGATAGTACTTGGTACATGCTAGCAAAGGCAGAAGCCACAGCCGGTCTCGACGTAGAAATCGCAACGACACTTGGCGACCGGCTGGTACAAGGTCCGATCCCAACACAAGAAGCCATCCTCCGCATGGAAACGATACAAACGTGTATCGATAAGCTCGATTCCAGCGGATTTGCAACCAGCTTCACGGCGTATATTGAAGCCGCTGTCTACTTGTTCAAGGAGGGGAAGCGAATCCGAGCAATGTTCGATCCGTTGGCCCCGGAAAGAGGGCAGATACCGAAGCTGGTCACAAATGGGCCATTTGATCCTGCGGCTGAACAGGCGGCGAAAGATGCCCTCCTCGCTTATGGTATCTGTTCCGCCCTGGTAGACCGGCCTGAGGCGATGGCGGAGCTTGAAGCCGCCCTGGATACCCTATTCTCAGGTCCGTTCCCTGGTCAGTCTGTATTCGATCATTGGAACGAGAAGTCAGCCTCACTCGCGGAATTGGATCAAACAGTCGTCAGCATTATCAAAGCCCTTCTTCAAAACGAGCACGTAGAACCCTATGCTTTCTGGGTGGCGGGGCTGCGTCTCTTCGAGTGGATCAACCAGTCCAATTTCAAGCCTTTCCTCACGCCCCGTCTCGCTGCTTGGCTGAGGGCTGGTTGGAAACGCATATTGAGTGCAGAAGCGTTTCGCCTTTCCAGCCCGCGGCAAACCGTACCCCTCGTTGAGGAAGTTCTGACGATACCCGCAGATGACAGCAGTTTTATCGCGAAGCTTCTCCTTGCAGCTTCCGAAGCCGTCGGAGCCCGACTCGGGTCAGCGTATCGCGATAACCTTAAGACTATGACAGAGGAAACCTCCGCTCCGTCAAATGTTGCGTAATATGCCCACCGAAAAAATCACCCTGACCCAACTCGAATCCTTCCTGTTCAAAGCCGCCGACATCCTGCGCGGTAAGATGGACGCCTCGGAGTTCAAGGAGTTCATCTTCGGGATGCTGTTCCTGAAACGCCTGTCCGACGAGTTCGACCGGAAACGGGAACAACTCCGCGAGCGGGACTTTGCGCACCTCAAGGACCGCCCGCCCTGCTGGCGGAACTCATTGAGGACAAGACCTCCTACGGCGAGACTTTCTTCGTTCCCGCTCGGGCCCGCTGGCACGAGACCTGGAAGGATGAAAATGGCGACGTGGTGCCGGCGCTCAAGGACCTCAAGGCCGATATCGGTAATATGCTGAATAAAGCCATTGCTGCGGTTGAAGACGAGAACGATTCACTGGCGGGAGTGCTGAAAAACAATATCGATTTCAACGCAGTCAAGGGCAAGACCAAGATACCGGACCAGAAATGGAAGGACTTGCTCGATCATTTCAACCAGCCGGGCTTTGTTCTGGTCAACGACAATTTCGAGTTCCCCGACCTGCTCGGTGCCGCCTACGAGTACCTGATTAAGTATTTTGCCGACAGCGCCGGTAAAAAAGGCGGTGAGTTCTACACCCCCGCTGAGGTCGTGCGCCTGCTGGTCCAGTTGACCAAGCCCACGGAAGGAAATGAGATATACGACCCGGCTGCGGGTTCCGGCGGCTTTCTGATTCAGGCCCATCAGTACGTTGAGGAGCAGGGCGAGAACGCCAACAATCTGGCCCTCTACGGCCAGGACTCCAACGGCACCACTTGGTCAATCTGCAATATGAATATGATCCTCCACAACATCACGAGTTTCACCATTGAGAACGGCGACACCCTGGAGGACCCGCAGATTTTGGAAAACGGCCAGATACGCAAGTTCGACCGCGTGTTGGCCAACCCGCCATTCTCGCAGAACTACAGCCGCGCCAGTATGCAGTTCACCCACCGTTTCCGCGAGTGGTGCCCGGAAACCGGCAAAAAGGCCGACCTGATGTTCGTCCAGCACATGCTGGCCAGCCTCAAGAGCGACGGCCACATGGCCACCATCATGCCCCACGGCGTGCTGTTTCGTGGGGGCAAGGAAAAGCTGATTCGGGAACTGTTGATACACGATGATGTGGTTGAGGCCATCATCAGTCTGCCCCAGGGCCTCTTTTACGGGACCGGCATCCCGGCCTGCGTGCTGGTCTGCAATAAGAACAAACCCGACGCCTTGCGCGACAAGGTGTTCTTCATCAACGCCGACCGCGAGTATGCCGAAGGAAAAAACCAGAACAAACTCCGCCCGGAAGACGTGGAGAAAATCGACTTCGTATTCACCCATAAACGCGAGATTCCGAAATATAGCCGCCTCGTGGACAAGTCGGAGATTGCCGACAAGAATGACTACAACCTGAATATCCGGCGCTATGTGGACAACACCCCGGAGCCGGAACCGGAAGACGTACAGGCCCATCTCATCGGCGGTATTCCTGAAACTGAGGTGACGGCGCAAAGTGACCGCTTCGCCAAGTTCGACCTTCAGCGCGAAACGCTCTTCCAGCCGGACCGACCGGGATACCTGACTTTCCAGGAGGCGATTACCGGCAAGGCCGCTATCAAAGGCTGCATTGAAGCAGACCCATCGGTCGGGCGCACCTTGGACACCCACCGCACTGCACTCAAGGAATGGTGGATCGTGGCCCGAGATGATTTTGCCGCGCTTGAACGGGCCAATCACAGTGGTCGGAAAATGCCGGAAGTCCGACATGGGCTTTTAACCACCCTCAAGAACAAGCTCGTTCCCCTGGGTGTACTGGACGAGTTCAAGAGCGCCGGCGTGTTTGTCAACTGGTGGCAGCAGAACCGCTATGACCTGAAAACCATTGTCTCAACCGGCTGGCATCACACCCTCATCCCGGACGCCTATCTAATTGCCGCGTTTTTCCAGAGCGAGGCAAACGCCATTGAGGCGTTGGAAACCCGTATCAATGAACTCCAAACCGAGTTGGCCGAGGCCGTGGAAACCGCGCAAGAGGTGGCCGCCTATGAGCCGGACGAAGAGGAAAAGGTCACGGCCACCGTCATGAAGAAGGCCCTCAAAACCCTCATTGACGACCTCAAGGACAGCGCGGGCGTATCTGCCCGGCGGGAGCGTGATGACCTCAAGGTGCAGGAGGGCGCTATCAAGAAGATTGAGGAGCAAATCAGGGTCGGTAAATCGTCATTGAAAGACAAGACCGGCGAACTGGAACTCAAAGTTCAACTCAAGCGGCTTGGGGGCGAAGGATTCAAAGCCGAAAATAAGGCACTCATTCAGCAGGTCGAAGCCCAGCTTGCGAATCTGGACCCACACGACAAGACCGACAAAAAGAAAATTGCTGCCCTGAACAAGGACAAGGCCACACTTCAAGAGCGTATTGCCAAGACTGACGAGCTACTGGCAGCAATCAACGGCCAGCTTACCAATGACGAAGCCAAGTGCCTCATTCTCAAGAAGCTCTACGACATCGCCAGCGCCGAACTTGAACGCTATCTCAACTCTGAAATGCGCCAACTGGTTTCGGGTATTGAGGACCTGTGGGACAAGTACGCGGTGAGTGGGCGAGCGTTGGAAGGGGAACGAGAAGTGACGCTCAAGACGCTGGACGGATTTTTGTCTAACTTGGGGTACTTGAGATGACCACGCTCAATCGGTGGGAAAAGACGCCATTTGGTGAGATAGCGACTTTGGTAAAAGGGATTTCCTACGCCAGTGAAGACTATTGCAGTCCCGGCCAAGGCGCAATTTTCCTTACGATCAAATGCGTATCAAAAGCTGGTGGCTTCAAGTCTGAAGGGATCAAGTACTTCAAGGGCGAGATTGCCGACTCGCAGGAGTTGCACGCCGGGGACCTTCTGATTGCCAATACCGACCTCACGCGTGCCGGTGACATCGTTGGCGCGCCGATAGTCGTGCCCTCGCTCAACGGCGGGACGATCACCATGTCTATGGACTTGTCAAAGGTCGTTGAAGACGAAGGAAAAATAGACCGTCAGTTTCTCTACTTCGTGCTCATGACAGACAGAGTTCGGCGTTTCATGAAAGATCATGCAAGCGGCTCTACGGTCCTACATCTCCAGACTCGTGCGGTTCCAACGCTCGAAATCGTCATACCAAACAAGAAATCCGAACAAACCAAAATCGCCGAAATACTCTCGACGGTCGATCAAGCCATTGAACAGACCGAAGCGCTAATCGCCAAGCAGCAGCGCATCAAGACCGGCCTGATGCAAGACCTGCTCACGCGCGGTATCGACGAAAACGGCAACCTCCGTTCTGAGGAGACTCACGAGTTTAAGGACTCGCCGTTGGGGCGGATTCCGGTGGAGTGGGAGATTCGGAACATTGATTCCATTTCGGATTTTGTCACCAGTGGCGCACGAGGGTGGGCGAAGTATTACAGCGATGAAGGTGCAGTATTTCTCCGTATTGGAAACCTTACACGCGATCATATCAACATGCGATTTGACGATACCGTTTTTGTGCGACCGCCTAGCGGCGCTGAAGGATTGCGAACGCTGGTTGCGCCTGGCGACGGTCTGATATCTGTCACGGCAGACTTGGGCATCATCGGCGTCATACCCGAAGGCTTTGGAGAGGGCTACGTCAACCAGCATATTGCTTTGGTACGGATTTCCGGTGCTAAAGTAGATCAAAGATTCGTGGGTTGGTTTCTTCAAAGTCGCGCCGGTCAGGTCCAGTTTGAAAGGCACAATGAGGCCGGCGCGAAGGCCGGGTTAAACCTCCCAACGATACGAAGCCTTCTGGTGGCAAGTCCTTCCCTCGGTGAGCAGAGACATATTGCCAAAGTGCTAGACGCGAACGCCAGGAGGATAGCGGGCTTTCAAGCTGAGCTGAATAAGCAGAGCCATTTGAAAACCGCCCTCATGCAAGACCTCCTCACCGGCAAGGTGTCGGTCTCTCCATTGCTGACCGATTTGACCTAGCCCCTGCTCGCCTTGTATGTTTGACGTATTACACCAAACGTTCTATCGTCACCCCCGTGATTCAATCATTCGGAGACAGCAAGAGTCGCCGACTGTTCGAGGACGGCCGACTGAGAGGCTTTCGCGGTCTTGATTACGAGCGGGCGCTGATGTTGCTCGATGCGCTTGATGCCGCGTCTTCGCTCGCCCCGCTTCGTGCGCTTCAGGCCGTTCGGCTCCACCCACTGACCGGCGACCGACGGGGACGATGGGCAATGACGGTGAATCAGCGCTGGCGGGTGACGTTTCGATTCAAAGACGGCAATGCACACGAGGTCGTTATTGAGGACTACCACAAAGGATGAAATCGGGAGGCAGGCTATGACGCGAGTAAAGACCCATCCCGGTCGGATACTGCGGGCGGAACTGGAAGCGAGAGACATGAGCGCCAACCGGCTGGCGCTCGCCATCCGGGTCCCGGCAAACCGGATTACTGCCATCCTGCGGGGCGAACGGGCGGTCACGGCTGAGACTGCCGTACGCCTCGGACGCTACCTGGGAACCGGCCCGGCATTCTGGATGAACCTGCAAAGCGGATACGACATCTCGGTCGTGGAGAGCGTCAAGGGGCGCGTGATTGAAGGCGAAGTGCCAGCCGCGGTTTCGTGACGCCAGAGCGTTTTACGCCAGGCTGCGGCCATCTCGTCATGCCGGACTTGATCCGGCATCCAGAGGACGGGGGGTGGGGAGGCTGGATTCCCGATTTCTCGGGAATGACGGACGGTGGCAATGACGGGCGGGTACACAGAGTCGTGAATTGCGCTGGTACTACAGGAGTGAGGACTATGAGGGCGCGGTCCCTTCATATGGACGAACGCAACCACGTCGAGAAGCCCCTGATTGAGCAGTTGCGCGGGCTGGGCTGGGAGATTATCGACCTGACCGATGAGAAACAGAAGCCCGGCGATACGTTTCGGGAGAGTTTTACCGAAGTCGTCATGCTGCCGGTGCTGCGAGAACGGCTTAAAGTCATCAATCCGTGGCTGGAAGACGATCAGGTCGAAGCAGTCGTCAGGCAACTGACCGCCAGCTTCCCCGGCAGGGGCTTGATCGAAAACAACAAGCACGTCCTGCGCCTGCTTCTGGAGAACACCAGCGTCAGCAAGAACCGGCAGGCGGGCGAGAACAGCCCGACCGTGCGATTTATCGACTTCAAGAACCGCGACACCAACCGCTTTATTGC
>WTHD01000371.1 GCA_011523265.1 Candidatus Binatota bacterium | reverse complement strand
CCTGGGTGGCTTGTTCAGACAGCGTGCCTGACCAGCCTACGGCGACGATCTTTTCGCCCCGGATGCCGACATCCATTTCCCCGACTGCTTGGGGAGTAACAACCTGTCCACCTTTGATAACGCAATCGAGCATAGGACCCCTCCTTTGGACTGGATACCTCCTTATCGCAAAGCGTTCGACCTGCCGTCAAGGTTTGGCAGGGTCCTCCTTCGAGGATTACATTTTGACCCCTACACGGATTTCCCCGCTCTGGCTTGGACACGGCTATTCGAAGAGGTCGTTATGTGAGCCTGTACGCTCGAGTCGAAGATTGTTCCTGTCCATTGAATAGATGAGGACCCAATCCGGCTCGATGTGGCAGTCGCGGTAATTCTTCCACATCCCTGTCAGTGCATGATCGCGGTGTTTTGCATCAAGAGCCTTCCCCTGTGCCAGCAGGCCTACTACGGTCTTGAGCTTGCCAATATCTTTCCCGCGGCGGCGCATCCGTCTGACATCTCGCACGAATTGCTTTGTCTGAGAGAGCTTTCTCATTTCTCCCAGCTCTCAAGCATCTCCTCCAGTGAGTCGAATGTGTCGACGTCCTCCCCCCGCTGGCTCTTCTTCAGCGTCTTGGCCGTCAATTTGTTAGGGATAAGGACTGGAAACGGGAGACCACCGCGCAGACAAATCTGGCGATAGAAGAGCCGAATCGCTTCCGTGGGACTGAGTCCAAGCTTCTGGAGAACACCCTCAGCTTGATTCTTTATTTGAGGCTCTATCCGCGCGTGTATGACCGCTGATTTGTTCATGCGTCTAATGTGACACAACCGCAACACACAATCAAACTCTTTCCTCCTTTCTGGCTCCGCTCAGGCTCCGGCGTGGGCGTTCACAAAATCAATGACAATGGCAGCCGTCGGTTCGGGCTGCTCGATCATGTGATAGGTCCCGCCACCGTGCTCAACGAGCCTCACCTCGGCATGGGGGCACAGGGTAGTAAAAGCTTCGATTGCCGCGGTTTGCCCCGGTGTGGCCGCTCCCAGGTGGCCGGAGTTCCCCATGAACACCAGGATCGGCATGGTGAGCTTGGCGACATCGGCCGACAGGTCACAATGGGAAAAAGTTTCCAGCGTCTTTGCCAGAGACGGGATAGAAAAATTCCGCTTGAAAGACTCGATTTCAAAAAGGGCGATCTCATTGGCCCGGTCGCCAAACACGTTGTGCTCGGCGCAGCCTATCCATTGGGTCAGGCGTCCCAGCGCCTCGTATCCGAACGCTTCGGTCACGTCTTGAAAGACACGAAACATGCGGCGGCTCTCGGGGCTAAAAGAAATGCCGGGATAGGTGATGAGGCTTTTGACACGCTCGGGATGCCGGGCGGCAAAGCGGACATTCAGGGGTGCGCCGGTCGAAGTCCCCCACAGATGGACCGCGTCGAGACCGGCCTGATCCAGAATCACCCTCAAGTCATCGACCCAGCGATCAAAAGGATAACCGCCGGGCCAGGCGCGGTCCGACAAGCCGGCGCCCCGGTAATGCCAATCGATCACCTGGAGGTGGGGGGTGAGCAGGTCCCGGATATAAGCGAATTGGTCGTGTAAAAGGCCGAATCCTCCGCTGACAACCAGCGACTCGCCGGTTCCATTCAGGTCATACCACAGCTTGACTCCGTTATCGTTCGCGTAGGGCATACGTCCTCCTTCGGGGATTACAACTTGACTCGTACATGGATTTCCCCGACCATGCCAACGATTCTTTTTGAATGCCTTTCGATGGAGGGGGTAACGTATGGTGAAATTTATTGGGTGCGCCCGCCGCAAGGCCGGGATGAGCGTGGCCGAGTTTCAGGACTACTGGAAAAACAATCACGGCCCGCTAGTCCGAAGTGTGCCGGAGTTCTGGCAGTACGTCCGCAAATATGTCCAGGGCCATACGCTCAGCACTCCCGTGCCAGGCTTCCCGCCGTCAGATTATGAGCCCTTCGATGGCATCGCCGAGCTGTGGTTTGACAGCGTGGAGGATATTGGCAAGGCGTTTACCCATCCCCGCTATCTCGAAATCATCCGCCCGGATGAGGCAAGGTTTGTGGACTTCGCCAACTCCCGCATGTTCATTGTCGAAGACGTTGAGATTGGGTAGGGGCATGCCATGAACTTTGGTGTGAGTTTTCAGTCGCATATTCAAAACAGTTGGAAGCATGCCGTGCTGGCCGAACAAATGGGCTTCAGCAACGCGTGGTTTGTCGATACCCAGATGCTGGCCTCCGATGTGTATGCGTGTATGACTCTGGCGGCTGAGCATACGAGCACCATCCAGCTTGGGACGGCCGTGGCGATTGCCGGCACGCGTATTGCCCCGGTCACTGCCCACTCGATCGCCACGGTGAACCAACTCGCGCCCGGTCGGACCATTCTGGGCCTCGGGACTGGCCACACGGCCTGGCGCACCATGGGCATGCCGCCCGCCCGCCTGGATACGTTCCGGCATACTATTGACGTGTGTCGAAAACTGCTGCGCGGAGAAGCGGTTGAATATCATGAGCGCGGGCGTCACAGTCAGGTCCGTTTCCTCGACCGCGAGCGCGGATATATCAACGTCAACGATCCCGTCCCGATTTATCTTGCGGCTTCCTATCCCAAAGCGCTGGCCTTGGCCGGAGAACTCGGTGATGGGTTGATTACCGTGAGTACCATTACCCCTGATGCACTGACGGCGACGTTAGAGAAGGCGACCGGGGGCAAGCCACAAGCGTCGGGGCAACACAAAGAGTATCCGGTCGTCACTGTTGGTGTCGCGTGCGTCCTGCGTCCGGGCGAAACGCTCGATAGCCCTCGGGTCCTCACCCGAGTCGGGCCACGCATTGCTGTTGGGCTGCACTATGCGTATGAGGTCGTTCGGCAGGGCAGGAACGCGCCCGCCTATTTTGAACCGTTTCTCACACCACGATACCGAGCGTATCTGGACGAACGTTGGGATGAAATTCATGTGACCCACTCACGGTTTCTACAGCCAGGCGAAGAAGAGTTCATTACCCCGGAGGTGATTCGAGCCATGAGCGTGACCGGAACCCGAGAGGAAGTGATCACGCGCCTCAAAGAATTAGAAGCCGCCGGTCTGACCCAAATGGTAATCTCTCCGCCGTGGGGCTATGTTGAGGAGAGCATTGTTGAGTTTGCGCGGGAAATTATTGCGCATTATTAGATGCATCATCAGATTTCTCGGCGCCCACTCCCCACCCTCTCACTTCGCCGGCTTCTTCCAGATATCGCGGGCTTGCATCAGGGCAATCTGTTGGTCGATGACTTCTTCTTTGTACTGCGCGTGGTTGCCGGGGATTTTGTCGATATAGCGGTTCTTGGGATAGATCGGCTTTTCATAGATGAGCTGCGCCATTTCTGCCCGTACGTCCTTCATCCAGTTCGTGACCTGGGCGTTGGCCCGGTGGTGGCGTAGGGCTTCGATGTCGATCACGCCCCTGACATAGGTTGAGCCGTTGGTGTCACGCTGCTTGCCGACGATCGTTCCCTTATAATCCACGACCATGGACTGACCGCTGCCGGCGTCAATCGGCGTCTCGCTGTCCGGGTAGAGGTGGTAACCGCCGATGTTGGGGGCAACAATATACATATTGTTCTCCAGCGCCCGGGCCCGATTGGAAATCTCAAACATATCGTTCTGGGTGAACGGGCCGGGCAGGGAGGCCCGGTAGACGACCTCCGCGCCGTTCATCGCCAGCCCCCGGCCATTCTCCGGGTAGTTGCCCTCCATGGCCATCATAACGCCGAGACGGCCAATCTCGGTGTCGGCCACGGGCCAAAATGCCTCCAGGCTGCGTCCGTATTTTTCAATCCACCAGTCAAAGAGATCGTGGGGAGACACCGAACGCTCACACGGCAACAGAGCAGAGATCTTATAGTGTTTGAGAATGAGTTGACCGTCCGGGTCGAGAATAAAGCCGACGTTGAAGAACAGGTTCGGCCAGTCTTCATGCCGCGCCTTGGCCTGGGCCATGATGAAAACCCCGTACTCGCGCGCGAGTTGGCCGAGTTGGTCGGTCTCCGGGCCTGGGATGTCAATCGCGCACGTCCGCGCAAACTCGGTGTGATCGACGTCCAGGACCTCGTCGTTAAAACCTTGTAAAGCGCCCTCCGGGATGGCGAGCAGGCGGACCGGAATATCAAGATTGGAGAGCCAGAAAGCGGCTTTGGTCAGACTGCGGATATGCTCGATATTCTTCTGCATATCCGCCCGCGTGCGGATTCCCCAAAATGTCGGGACTAAGCCAACGGCATTATACGGTTCGATCATGCGTGTTCTCCTTCTGTTCAGAGCGGTATTCCGAAGAGCTGCGCCGCGTTACCGACCACCATCTGATACACTTCGTTGTCCGGGACGCCGACAAAATCCTTGGCAATCTGCTGCCGGGACTTGGGAAAGGTGCCCTCGGTGTGAGGATAGTCGGCCCCCCACATGAGGCGCTCCACGCCAATGAGTTCGCGGGTCAGAATCCCGGCCCGGTCATCTTCAAACGTGGCCCAGAACTGGCGCTTGAAATACGTGCTGGGCAGCTCGTTGAGTTGCGGTTGCATCCAGTGGCGGTGATCTTCCCACCAGTGATCCATCAGGCGCAGAAGACAGGCAATCCAGCCGATCCCGCCCTCGGAGATAATAAACTTCAGCTTGGGATGCCGCCGGGGCGCGCCGCTCCAGATCAGCTCGGTCATGGCGTTCATGGGCTGGAATGCCTTTTCATCCATAAACGCCATACCCGGGCCGATCCGACGGGCTTTCTCGTGGGTTGAGGCTCCGATATCGGCGGCGGTTCCCGAGTGGGCCACCGCTGGCAGCCCGATCTCTTCCAAGCGTGTCCACAACGGTTCATAGTCGGGATGAATATACGGTCGGGCCGGGACGGCTGCCGGGATCATGACCGCCTTGAGGCCTATCTTGGCGGCTCGTTCGGCTTCCTCGGCAGCCCATTCGAGCGGGCCCTGCATGGGTAGGATGGCCGCACCAAGCAAACGATCCGGTGCGTAGGCGCAGAACTCGCTCAGCCAGTCATTATACACTTGGACGGCGGCGCGTTGATACTCGGCATCCGCAATACGGTAGAACATGAGACTCCACTGACCAGGGTAGATCACCTCGGCCCGCAGGTTGTCGAGCGCCTGGTCTTTGAGCCGCTCCTGCGGGTCCCAGGCGCCCGGACGGGTATCCGCGTGACGGGCCACCGGTGACTCGACCTTGCCGGCAATCTTGCTTTCCAGGGCCGCGCCATCGAGGCCGACCGCCACGGGATCGAGCCCGTCGATCACATAGAAATCGACCGACTTGCGGGTCTCGATGTGGGGTGCCCGGTCCCGGAAGCGCCGGTCCATGCGGGTCGTCCATAAGTCGGCCGGCTCAACGACATGGCCGTCAGCTGAGACATAGCCGTCGGTCAGGCGGGCTGGCATGGGTGTCCTCCTCTGGTGCAATTACCGATGCGCTTCGTCCAACAACGGCTTAAAAAAGTCGGGTTGGGCGATCCAGTCGTCTTCGCTGGTCATTTCTTGGAAGAAACTCGTGTCAATAACGACTTCATCGATGCCGGCTTCCTTACACTCTTTGAGCTGTGGCAGCATCTCGTCAGGCGTGCCGATCCAGTTTGGCTGCATGAGTTGGTCACCGATTTTCTCAATACTGGGTAGGGCAGGGGCGGCAAACACACGATGGACGAGTTGAAGCGGACCGCGGCCAAACTCCTCTTTTGCCATCTGGTTAATCTGTTGCATGCGCGTGATCGCAAGCTCGACGGTATGACCAGCCGGATGCCAGGCATCACACAACTCGGCTACCCGTGACAAACCTGCGTCGCTCAAAAAGCCACCAAGAATCGGTACGGCTGGATTGCCGTGAGTGTCACGTTGCGTCGGCTTGGGTGAGGTTGATCCCCGTGGAATAGTGTAGAACGGACCGTCGTGCTGGGTTGGATTCGTCTTCCACGCCGCGCGTAAGGCGCGAATAAAGTCGCTACAACGGGCGCCCAGTTTCTCAAATGGCGTCTCCATCTGTGCATATTCTTCGCGTGACCAGCCTAGGCCAATACCAAGATCGAACCGTCCGCCCGAGAGCAGGTCAATCGTTGCGATTTGTTTGGCGAGCGCCACGGGCCGATGATAGCCAAAGACCAGAACGGAAGTCCCGACGCGGATATGCTGAGTTATCCCAGCGACATAGGCGAGTGATTCCAAAGGCGCGAGTAAGCTTTCGTACGCCTCGGGCCATTGCACGAGTTTGTCCGGCCCAAGGACAGCCTGGTGTATGGGATGGCTCTGGGTAGGGTGTTCTGGATACAGCAAGTGATCCTGGACCCACAGCGAGTCATAGCCCAACCGGTCGGCACGGACTGCAAATTCATGGACGGCCCGCCGGCTGGCGAACGTCGTAAGCTGTGGCAGGTTGAATCCGATTTTCATCGTGATCTCCTTTATTGGGCTGGCAAACTCCGTCAGTAACCAAATCTGCGAGGTTCGGTTGAGATGAAGTCGTTATATAGCAACAGGCGGTGCCGGATTTTAGGCCGCTGAGCGAACCCCTACTTCCCCCCAACCTTCCGGTTGGTGGCGAACCCGGCTTGCGCCCCAAGTACTTTCATGGGTTGCTGTAAACTCTCCTGCCACAACAGCGACTCCATGGCGATATTGAGGGGCTGGTCTTGAATCGTCAGTTCGTACACCGGCTCGTCATACGAGGCATGGTTGTGAACGCCCCAACCCGGTGCTGACAGCATCAGGTCGCCCGCTTTCCACTCGTAGATTTTCCCCTCGACCGTGCTGCGTCCGCTACCGGCAAAATAATAGTTGATTGCCGCCGACGTATGGCGGTGTGGACGATCAACTATTCGAGGTGGCCGTACCGTCATGGTCGCAAAGAAATTCTGGGTGGTGCCGTTTGTTCTGCCGGTGGCTGGATTGTACAGCAGGTACAACCGTCGTCCGACGTAGTTCTTGCCCAGCGCGGCCAATTTATCGAGTTCCGCCTTGACACGCTGCCAGGGCCAGTGCAGCGGGGCGGACGCCACCGCTGTCGGATTAATAAGGCGCTCATAGGGCATTAAGAACGCGCCGTCCTCGTTTAATTGGAAGATGCCAAAGGGACTTTCGCCTTCACCCTGCGCGCCTGCCTCTGCTTCCGACGCTTCCTCAGGCCCTTCTGTCAGCGGTGGGTCGTCATCCACAATATGCACATTCATCTTTTCGAGCAGAGCGGCGTTACTATACGTGAGTCGCACTTGCAGCTCATCACCGTCATTCATGCACCAATATGGGGCCATTGATGGAGTATTCCACACATCATACTGCCCGAAGTCGATACGCCTGCCGTGCACCATAACGGAGCCCGCGCCACGGATGCAAAAATCCACCTGGGTGGAGTTATGGCGAATCGGCTGGGTCTGCTCGCCGGGCCGCAGCACGTTCAGCGTCACGCGGATACCAGGCGCAAGCCCGAGACCTGGTTCACGAGCGTTTGGATGGACGATCAGGGAGGCCCGCCGGCCATTCGCCGGAGTGGAGCCCTCTGCGAGGCGGGCGACTTCGGCCTCAATGTTCTCCCTGGAAATGAGGACGGACGGCCAGAGGTTCAGCTTTGGTGCTGACGCGCCCGAGCAATCGACAAATTTCCCATTCTGCGTGTCCATACCGATCCCCTTAGTCCTGTTCACTCCTGATTGCAGCCGCAATCTCTGGCCAGTGAACGCCTGTCAAACCAACTGGCGGATGTGTAGCCCCACACTGCCCACACCCCCGCTTGGTGTTGTTCGGGTTAAACATCTGGCAGGCGCGCCAATATCCCTCCCGAGGCAGTTCCACCAGACATCTGGGACAGGACGGTATCATGCCCACAGATCAGATAGAAAGGAGGAAAAATCATTTGCCATCACCGGCGAGCCGGGGCGGGCTCAGGCCCGCCACTTTTCTCTACTGCTCGCAGGAGGAGTGCTCGCCTTGACATTCGAGTCGCTGGTCGGCTAGGTGCCGAATCGTATCAGGAACAGTCTGCAAGCATGGCTAGGATGACCGGGCGGGAACAACGTTATGGGAGAATCAAGTCTCAGCATTGAAAAAGACGTGCCTGTCCCGATGCGGGATGGGAGCGTGTTACGCGCCGACGTATATCGCCCGGCCACCCCTGGGAAATACCCCGTCATTCTTCAACGTACCCCGTATAATAAGAACCTGCTCGCTGGAGTAATCCTGATGCTTGACGTCGTACGGACGGCCAGCGAGGGGTATGCCGTGGTCATCCAGGACACCCGCGGGCGGTACGCGTCCGATGGGGAGTTTTATACCTTCCGAGATGACGTCCTGGACGGCTATGACTCGGTGGAGTGGTGTGCGGCCCAAGCCTGGTCTGATGGTAACGTCGGCATGTATGGGGCGTCCTATGTCGGCGCGACCCAGTGGCTCGCCGCGATCAGTACGCCGCCCCATCTCAAAGCCATTTTCCCACTGATCACCGCCTCCCACTATCACGAAGGCTGGGCGTATCAGGGCGGAGCCTTTGCCCTCGGGTTCAACGCCAGTTGGACGCTGGCCCGCCTTGCGCCGGATACGTTGATGCGCCTGATACGGAAAGATGTCGCGCCTGCGGACCGGCTCGGGCGGTTGATCGGTGCGATTGATGATCTGCCCGTGTGGTTTCAGCACCTGCCACTCCGCGATTTCCCGCTTCTGAATGAGGCGGCTCCGTATTTTTATGACTGGCTTGCTCACCCTGGCGACGACGAGTACTGGGCCCGCTGGAATATTGAAGCCCGACATAGCGCGGTCGGGGTGCCGGCCTGCAATGTGGGCGGCTGGTACGATATTTTTCTGGGCGGCACGCTCCGGAATTATCTTGGCATGCGTGAGCATGGGGCGACCCCGGAAGCCCGGCAGGGACAAAAACTCGTTATTGGCCCTTGGTATCACACCCTACCCCTCGGCAACGTGGTCGGAGAGGTGGATTATGGCTTTTCCAGTCATGCCCTCGTCACCGACTTGGACGGCCTCCATATCAAATGGTTTGACTACTGGCTCAAAGGAAAACGGAACGGGCTCTTAGAAGAGCCGCCAGTGCGCATCTTTGTCATGGGCGAGAATGTATGGCGGATGGAGAACGAATGGCCGCTCGCCCGCACCCGATACACAAAATATTATCTGCACAGTAACGGCAACGCGAAGAGCCTGCGCGGCGATGGCCGATTGAGTCCCGAGCCGCCGCGTACGGAACCGGCGGATGTGTATGTCTCCGACCCCCGGAACCCCGTACCAACCAGAGGCGGCGGGGTCACCGGCTGGCCGGCGGCTATGCCGGGCGGAGCATTCGATCAGCGCGCCATCGAGGAACGGCAGGATGTATTGGTCTACACCACGCCGGTCCTGGAGCAAGACCTGGAGGTGACCGGTCCTGTCACGCTCAGTTTGTATGCGGCGACCAGCGCTGTGGATACGGACTTTACCGCCAAGCTGGTAGACGTCCAGCCAGACGGCTATGCGCGCAATCTCACGGACGGCATTCTGCGCGGGCGTTATCGGAAATCGCGCGCAGCGGCGGAACTGCTCACCCCGGGAGCGGTGTACGAATACTCCATAGACTTATGGGCCACCAGCAATGTCTTCAAAGCCGGCCACCGCATACGGGTCGAGATTGCCAGCTCGAATTTTCCCCGCTTTGATCGCAATCCACAGACAGGAGAGGCTGCCGCCGAGGCGCGGCGGTTAGAGCCAGCCTTGCAGCGCGTGTTTCATGACGAGACGCGCCCCTCCCACATCGTCCTGCCTCTTATTCCACGCGGCGCAGATGCCAGTCGGTAATCTGCTGATACGCCTGTGCCGCGCGCAGGATAGCGGCCTCTGCCCAGGCTGGGGCGATGAGCTGCATGCCGACCGGGAGCGAGTCCTGGGTAAACCCGCACGGGACGCTCAGCACCGGCACTTGGGCTAAGCTGAACGGATAGGTGAAACGGGTCAGGAGTCGGGTAGTCTGGACGCCTTCGCTTTCTTCAATGAGCGGAGCCGGCATGCCGCAGGTCGGTGCCAGGAGGAGGTCGTAACGCTCGAAGGTCCGCTTGAGCTGACGTTGCCAGCGGCGCTGCTCCTGGCGGGCGAGGGCATACCGGCTGCCGCTGACCTGTGCGCCAATCTGTAGCCGAGTCCGTACGTCCGGTCCGAAACCGTCCGCCCGTTCCGCAAGCCGGGCCTGATGAAAAGCGGCGGCGTCGGCCAGGAGCATTTCACTCGCGCGCTCAATCGTTTCTTCCGCATCAACCAACTCCACCTCTTCTACGTGAGCCCCCAGCTCTTCAAACACACGGGCAGCCTGCTTGATGAGCGTCACCACCACCGGCTGGGGCTCTGTCTGGAAATGTCCACCGAGCAGTCCTACGCGCCAGCCCTTAACCCCGTCGTTGAGCCCGGTCAGATAATCCCCGACCGGCTGATCAATGGAGGTCAAATCGTGCGGGTCATAGCCGGCCAGGACTTGCAGCACCTGCGCGATGTCTTCCGCCCGTCGGGCCAACGGACCAACCGTGTCAAAGGTCCAACTGACCGGGATCACGCCCCGATTGCTGATGCGACCCATGGTCGGCCGAAGACCGCAGACACCATTCAGCGCCGCCGGAATACGCACCGATCCGCCCGTGTCCGTGCCGACTGTGACCAGTGCCATATCCGCAGCAACGGCCGCGCCCGAGCCCCCGCTGGAACCGCCGGGAATGCGTGTGGGGTCCCAGGGATTGTGGCACGGACCATAATGCGGATTGCGCGTCGTGCCGCCAATGGCCCACTCGTGCATATTGAGCTTGCCCAGAATAATGGCACCTGCCTGGCGCAGGCGTGAGACAATATCGGCGTCGGCGGTCGCAACGTTGTCCTTCAAGAACGGCGTTCCCCCGGTCAGCCGGACCCCCGCAACTTCGCAGTTGTCCTTCAGCGCAACGGGAACGCCATGCAGCGGCCCTAATGTGTCTCCCGTCGTTACCACTTGTTCCGCGGCTTTGGCCGCAGCCAGCGCCTCGTCCGCCAGGACGGTGAGATAGGCATTCAGAGACGGATTGAACGACTCGATGCGGTCGAGGCAGGACTGAACGAGTTCTACCGGCGAGAGCTGGCCCGTCCGAATCAGGCCGACAACGTCAGAAATGCCCAACCGCGTGAAATCAGCGACGGTCATATGGAGCGGCCCTATATCTTCACTGAAGCTGGGCGTGGACGAATTCGATGATTTTCTCAAGGGCCTGTGCGGAAGCTGGTGAAGACGGATTCCTGATAATAAACCCTTCCGCCTCGTCCTCGTACAGCTCCAGGGCGACCTGACCGCCGGCCTGGCGGTAGTGTTCGACAAAACGGTCGAGGTCGGGACGGGGATGAGCTCTGTCGCGGGTGCCTTGAATGTAGAGCGCGGGCGGCAGTTCGACCTGTTCACCGCGTTCCAGGGCAAGGACCGGATTGCCCTCGGCCATGGCCTCCTCGGTCTTCCAGTACTTGTCGTGCAGAGGCAGCACGAGGTCCACTAAATCGGGGTAGGGCTGACCGCTCGCCTTCAGCTTCTTGGCATAGTGATAGCGCGCCAGGGGATCGATAACCGGCCAGCACAGGACGGCACAGCGCAGACGTGCATCAACGTCCGGCGCGCCGGCAGGTAAGGGGAGGGCCGCGTACCTGGCATCGAACGGTCGCATGCCCGCCAGTATTGCCTGGTGGGCACCACTGGAACTCCCCAATACACCCACGAGGTCCGGACGGCTCCCAAACTCCGTGGCCTGCGTCTTGAACCACCGGATGGCGTAGTTGATGTCAGCCAGAGAACCGGGATACGAGGCTTCGGGCGGCACACGGTAACCGAGCGCTGCCACGACCCCGCCACTTTTTGCCAGGGGTTCGTTGATGGCAACGTCCATCAGTCGGTCGCCTAAGCACCAGGCTCCGACGTGGAGTTCGATAATAGCCGGAAACGGCCCCGGCCCGCGCGGCTTGAACATCCGAGCCAGTAAGGGCTTGTCCCCGTGACGGAGATATTCAACGTCCTCTACATCAATGTCATACGTTCGGTTGGCTGTCATGCTGTTCCCCCTTCTCCTACGCGGCAGGGTGTACCGGGTAGTCCATACCAAGCAAGGTATCAGCACCTGTCCTAGCCGATTTGTCCTGTGGTTAAAAGGGAAAACTGCCAACTCCTTTTCTCCGTAGAAATGTGGTAGGTGATGAAGGCGAGGAGAACTATGAGTGAGATCAGCACCATTGGTTGTGAACGAATACGCCGGCAAAAGGAATCCCCGATGAAACGCTCACTCATGCGGTGGGCTGCTGTCGGTGCGATGGTGATGGTCTGTTCTCTGTCAGGTGAAGCGAGTGCGAAGCCACAACGGTCCCAGTGGTATATTGGCGGGGGAATTGGGGCCAATTGGGTTCACGATATGAAAGAGAAGGGCTGGAATCGGGATACATACTGCTCTCCTCGTATCTGTGATGAGCCGGGTCTGAGTGAGAACATCGAAGGAATTTCCATTCCGGGGTACCGCTGGAATTACGATCTTGACCTGGATCTCGGCAGCGCGTTCGAGATTTCGTTTGGCCGCACGTTCAACCGGTGGCGCCTGGAAATTTCGGCCGCACAACGCAAGAACGACATTGACCAGACGTTCACCGGCAGTACCTATCTGGATGGCAGGGCTCCGTATCAACCGTCCGCACGCAACAGGGTTGTCTCCAATAGTGTGTCCAGGATTGACGATCTCACGACGCGCACCCTGTCATTGAACGTGTATTACGATTTCCTGGACGTGTTCCACCCGAAGGTTACGCCTTACCTGGGTGTCGGCCTGGGTGTCGCGTTCGGCGAGATGTCCGACGTGCATTATTCCACCAACTACGAGGATTTGGCCGATCCTTCGAGGGAGCTGTCATTCTATAACTCCCATAAGGATGCCGATATGTGGGATACGGTCGTGGTTGGAAATTTCTACATCGGTACCGATTACCACCTGACTGACAAGATTCTGGCAGGTGTGAAGCTGACGTATTCCATCATGGACGATCTTGAAGCCAGGGCAGGCTACCGCGATCACCCGGTTCATCGAGAGAACCCCGACTTTCGCTCCAACGAGCATTTCAGCGGCCCGCATCAATACTCGGTGATGTTCACCATGAAGTATATGTTCGGAGGATAGCACATCTCTGGCCTACCCTTTCCGCATATGCCGAGTCGCGTCCAAGGGCGTGCAGGGCCGATTTAACGCTGCTGAGGTGCGAACGATGATAGGGTTGACCGTCCGCTCTCAGCTTCTTTGTTCTGTGGTGAAAAGGGAAAACTGCCAACTCCTTTTCTCCGCAAGAATATGGTAAGTGACGAAGGCGAGGGGGGGCTATGAGCGAAATCAGCGTCATTGGGTGTGGGCT
>WTHD01000325.1 GCA_011523265.1 Candidatus Binatota bacterium | reverse complement strand
GATAATGGGTGCTTCCGACACTTCCGGCCGGTCCCGCGTCTTGCGCACCATTTCGGGTGGGGTCACCGGCTCGCCGGAGAGGCGATACAGCCTGCCCCCGGCCTGCCATAACACCATTGCTGCTGCCGCAATAGCATAGAAGTGAAAACGAGCGAGAAAGCTGGCCTGAAGTGCGCCGGTGGCGACCAGAATGACCTCGTAGCCGGAGACGCCGAAGCTCCGAATCTTGCCGGGATATTGACTGATATTCCAGCGCTGCACGTCCGATGAGACCCCGAGATAGTCGGATTTTCGGATGTCCGGCTGGACGGGCGGGATGGCGAGCGGAGCGGCGTTCCACTCTGCGCGCTTGCCGTGTGCACCCAGAAAAACATGCCTGGCCGCCGGCATACTGAAAATGCCGATGAGCGGTTCCCAGCGGTCGGCCCTCGCCTGCTGCCGGAACAGCGCCAGGGAAATGCCCCACACGGGAATACGGCTGCGGAATGCGGCCGTCCCGTCAATCGGATCGAGTAGCGCAATATACGCAGCCGAACGGTTCCCGGACCAGCCCTGCTCTTCCCCGAAAATCCCCATATCCCCCTGAAAAAGCGCCGTCAGCTCGTGCCGCAGAAAACCCTCGATCGCGCCGTCCGCGGGCGTGACCCACGAACCGTCGGGTTTGAGCGAGCCCGGACTCCGGCCATACTGGTCCAGGGCCATCTGATCCGCAGCGTGTACGAGCTGCCTGATCCGCTCAAGCGCTTGTCCTGAGCCGAGTCGAAGGGTCTGCGCTTTGCTCATCCTCAATCGCGTCCAGTCGTATCACTGGCGCGCTCCTCCGCCCAACTCCTCAAACAGCTCGTCTACCACACGCGCCGTGCGGGCCGGGTCGTGCCGCACCAGAGAGTGGGCCGACATGACGTTTCCGAATTTCACCACTTTTACCCCCAGGTCATACAGCGCCTCAGTATCGAGCCTGACCTGTGCGGCCCGTTCTTCCTGATACCTGCGCGCCAGGGCCGGGGGGATCTCACCTCGGTGGACAATCACCGCATCGGGAGTCCGGCCCGCATACTCGGCCAGCTTTGCCACGTGCTGAGAGGCCGAGTAGCCGTCGGTTTCTCCATGACGGGTCATGAGGTTGAGAATGTAAATGATGGGTGCGCGCGCGTTTTGGAGTGCGTCCGGAATGCCGCTGACCAAGACATTGGGAATGGTTGAGGTGTATAAATTCCCCGGCGCAAAGATAATGAAATCGCTCTCGTGCAGAGCCCGGACGGCCTCGGGGTTGGCCTGCGCCGCGGGCGTGAGATACACCCGCCCGATCGGGATGGCCGGGTCATGCTTGGGCACGTCGATATTAGCCTCTCCCTCGACCAGGGTGCCGTCCGCCAGCTCCGCGCACAGATGGGCGTGGTCCCAGGTCACGGCCAAAACACGACCCCGTATTTTGAGTATCCGGCTGATTGCTTCAATCGCCTGCTTCTCGGAGTCCAGAATTTTTGTCAGGGCGAGGAAAAAAAGATTGCCAAAGCTCCGGCCCTCCAGGGGTGCATCCACAAACCGAAAAGAAAACAGATCGCGTAAGAGCTGGCTCTCTTCCGACAGGGCGACCAGACAGCGCCGCATATCGCCCGGGGGCAGCACCCCGAATTCATCCCGGAGACGCCCCGAGTCGCCGCCCGAATCCATCATGGTCACGATGGATTGTATCCACAGGTCCGCATAGGCACGCAGACCCGACAGGACGTTGAACGACCCGGTCCCGCCTCCAATTACGCTCACTCTGCGTCGCATGGTCATGTCCTTTGAGTCTTGAGGGTCTCTTGGGTCCTTTGGGTCTCAACCGACTCAATAGACTCAACCCGGGTCCATCGCCGTAGTGCTTCCAGGGCTGGGCTCGAAAGCCCCTCGGTCTGCCACTGCTCGCACAGTGCAGCCAACGGTGCCCTCAGGGCGGGTAAGGGGTCTGCCCCTGGCGTCATCCCGGCCGTTTCCGCCCGCAGCCAGGAAAGCGTGTCGTCCAGGCTCGGCAACGATCCGCAAAGAAACGCCTGCCGCAGTTGAGGGATCGTGGTGGTATCAAAGGTGCGTTTATGGCTGAGGTCGATAATATCGGACAGGAGCAGGCCGGCCTCACTCAGGCGACAGTCGAGCCGGGCCAGGAGCTCATTATAGACCTGTCCGGCCACGGCCACGGCCCTGGTGCGGACGGCCTCCAACAGCGCACTCCCGCGTAGATCCTCCGCGCCGTGGGGCAGGAGCTGGCAATAGAACTTGAGTTTCGGCTCCGTGCCCGATGGCCGGATGATCGTCACCCCGCCGTCTGTCACGATCTGCAAGACATTCCGGGGGAGCTTATCGGTTTCACTCACAAAGGGTCCGAAGCGCGCCTCGTCCCAGTAATCAATCATATCCGTAACGGCAAACCCACCAAGCTGCCGGGGCGGCGTTTCGCGCAGGGAATGCATAAGCCGGTCTCGGCGCAATACGCCCTCCGCCCCGCTCATCATGATAGATCGATTCACATCCGCATACCCGCCCAACTCTTCCAGGATGTGGATATAGTAGTCGAGCAGCGTCTTTCCCTCCTGGCGGAGTTGTTGATACAGGGTAGCGAAGTACAGGCAGATCGGCGCGGCATCTTTATCTTTGAGGTGCGGGAGGAGCATACCGCCGTGGCTTTCCTCGACCGCCAGGACCAGTTGCTCGGGCGCACACCGCACGCCGTGGTAGGTGCCGGTCCGGTCCAGGGCCTTCAGGACCGCCGCTACATATTTGAATCCGACGAGCAGGTCGTCCACGATCCAGGAATCGCCCGCCTGGGCCACGATCTTGCCCAGCAGCCGGGTGGTCACCAGGGTCTCAATGACCAGCCCTTTGCGCTGCGGACCTCTGGGGTCCAGCATCAGGAAATAGCACAGCATGGCTGCAAGCTGGTTACCGTCAAAATGATACCAGCCGTCGTCGGGCAGTCTGGCCTCAAGACCGACCCTGTCCGCGTCCGGATCACTGGAGAGGACCACGCCGATCCCGTGCGTATCGGCAAAGGCTTTTGCCGGCTCGGTCGCCTGGGGGACTTCGGGGTTTGGTATGCGAAAAGGAATGGCCGCAAAAGTCCCGTCCGGGCCCTGGTCGGGCGGGGTCTGTATCGGGAACCCGACTCGCTCCAGCAGCGCGCCAACCGTCGTCAGCCCACAGCCGCCCAGGGGCGTAAACACGACCGGATAGGCCGGCAGCGGAGTATGAAGCCGGTCGTAGAGCCGCATATAGGTCTGGATATATTCCTCGTGCAACCGACGCGGAATGGGACGAATCAGGTCCCGGCTCAGGGCCTGCGCAAAGGGGATGGAGCGAATGTCCGTGGCCTGAGCCATGATATCCACCAGCCGCTGGTCGTCCGGGGCCACCGGCTGGCTGCCATGCTGGTCGTACACCTTGATGCCGTTATCGTCGGGCGGATTATGCGAGGCCGACAGATTCATGCCCCCGACCGCGCCCAGTTGACCAATCAGATAGGACAACTCCGGCGTGGTCAGCACGGCCGCGTCGTTTTCCGGCTCGGCGAAATAGGCGACAATGCCGTTCCCGGCGTAAATCTCACACGCCAGTTTACCCAGCGATCGGGACGACACACCCAGAAGGGGATGGGTGTGACCCAGGAAGTCGTACACCCCGGCCAGGTCATGAAACACCCGGACATCGTTGGCCACCACCACAGCCAAATCGGTCCGGTTCGGAAACGCTGATGTGAGGTACTGACAATGCCCCTGGACGGTCATGGCCACGGTTGTCGGATTCATGCGGTTCGGCCCGTAGCCCACCCGGCCGCGCCGGCCGCCCGTCCCAAACGGGAGGATCTGCCAGAAGGCGTCAAACACCAGGGCCAGATGGTCTGCATCGAGCTGCCGGGTCAGCATCTCAGGATAGGCGTACGGCACCTCACCCGCCAGCCAGCTCTGGAGGCGTTCATGGGCGTGTTGCCCCGGCTCCCCGTAGTGCTGTCTCAGCCGCTCACCGATCCGTGCGAGTGTGGTCATGTTTCAGCTCACTCCTGAGCGTCGCGGCTGAGCTTACCGGGCCGTCCGAGTCCGCTGCGTCATTTCCGCGGCCAGTCTGAGAGCCGCCTGCATGCTGTGCGGACTGGCCTTGTTGTGGCCGGCAATATCAAGCGCCGTACCGTGGTCGGGTGAGGTGCGAATGATCGGCAGACCCAGCGTGACGTTGACCCCGTCTTCCCAGGACAACAGTTTGAGCGGGATGAGGGCCTGGTCGTGATACTGGCAGATCACGGCGTCGAATTCGCCCCGCACCGCCCGCACAAATACCGTATCCGCGGGCAGCGGCCCGACAACATTGCAGCCCGCGCCGCGGGCCCGCTCGACCGCCGGTTGAATCAATCGTTGTTCTTCATCGCCGAACGCGCCCGCTTCGCCGGCGTGGGGATTGAGTCCGGCGACGGCCAGGCGTGGCTGGGGCAGACCGTAAAAACGGCGCAAATGCGTTGCCGCGACCGTAATGGTTTTCTCAATCCGTTCACACGACAGTGCCCGCGGAACCTGGGCCAGAGGCATATGCGTGGTCACCAGAATCACCCGCAACGGCTTTTTGTCCCCTCGCCCTTCGACAGGCTCAGGGCCGCCCCCCAGAAAAGGGGGGGGCGACCCGTCCAGCATCATCCGTACCTCGGCCGTATCCGTCAGCGTAGCCAGGAGTTCGGTATGACCGGGGTAAGCATGGCCGCTCGCCTGCCACATGGCTTTGCTGATCGGCGCGGTGACCAGTCCGTCCAGAGTCGCGTCCAGGGCGAAACGCACGCCGCTTTCGACATAGCGAAAAGAGGCATCCCCTCCGGCGCGAGTGGGACGGCCGGGTACGCGTTCGGCCGGAGCGAGTTGGGAGAGCGCCAGGACGGGTAGACACCGCGCGTCGGTTGGCAAGGCATCACCGACCTGCCACTGATACGGGCGGGGGGCAGACGCCAGACGGGTCGCCGTCTCCTGTAAAACCGCGAGATCGCCAAGAACGATGACCCGACAGCCGGGCGGCGGTGACTGGAGGGCCTTGAGTATGACCTCAGGCCCGACCCCTGTGGGGTCGCCCATGGTCACCCCGAGCACAGGCTTGATAGGCATGAGCACTCCGGGGAGGCGTCGTTCAGAACGGCCAGATCCAGCCGAGGAGGCCCTTTTTCTTTCCGATCTCCAGACGGTCCGGAGCCACCTCTTCCACCTCGGTATCTAAAACGCCACTCGTCTCCGTGATACCCGAGCCAAAATCTTCCGGCGCTTCAAGAAAGCTGTCGACGTGATGGCGGAAGCGGAGGTCCTCATTAAACCAGCGCGCATAGCGATCGCGTAGCGCCTCGTTATACAGCTTGTTTTTGATCTCCTCGGAGACGGTCTCCAGAGGTTGCAGGCCGGCGTTTCGTTTGTCCTCGATTTTGAGCAGATGCATCCCTGAATTGGTCCGGAAAGGCTGGCTGATATCGCCATTTTCCAGGGAAAAGGCGACCTGTTCGATGCCTTCGGGCATCTGTCCGCGTTCAAAATAGCCAAGGTCCCCTCCGCTTTCAGCGCCCGGCCCAAGCGAGTACTGGTTTGCCAGATTACCAAAATTTTCGCCTCCCAGCGCGCGTTGGCGGACTTGATGCACAATCGCAACTGTTTCCTGTTCCTCTGACTCGCTCGCGGAGGGCGCTAACGGACGGAAAATATGGCGGACGCGCACCTGTGCGGGCTGGGTGTACTCATCGATATGCTCATCGTAGTAGCGCCGGACGTCCTCAGGCGTGACATTCACCCTGGAACCGATCTCACGACTCATTAACATCGCCTGTTCCACCTCAGTCGCAACTCGTTCGCGGTATGCCTCCATGGTCATGCCCTGCTCAATCAGAGCGGCCTCAAATTCTTCATCGTTGAGATTGCTCTGCGCCTGGATGCGCGCAATATAGCCGTCAATATCGGCCTTTTTGGCTTTCATGCCCTGCTTTTCCACTTCTTTTCTAATCAATTTCTGCATGATGAGCGCGTCCAGGACATCACCGTCCGACATCCCCGCCGCTCCGCCGGCGGGTGCCATCGGACTCGCGCCCGCCACTTCCCGGAAGCCCTGCATCTCGTATGAGGTAATCGGCGCACCATCGACGGTCGCCACAATGCGGTTAATGACCTCAGCCTGGCTGACGTTCGGCCCCAGCCACACGGCACAGACCAACACACCGATCAGGATTTGCATTCTTTTCATCACGCTTCACCGGCTAACATGATAAAGAGTAAAGGTGTCCAGCTTTGTACGGTATCACTGGAGGACACCTTAACTCTTCTCGTTGAGGTCGTGCAAGAGAGTCTTGACCGCCTCCGTGACGTCTTCCTGGGGCGCAAGCGAAAACGAGACCCGAAAGTCCGGGCTGAGCTGGGCACCCCGGTCATTGTGCTGAATAAAGGCCACCAGCCGCTCGCCTTGTATGGGCGAGTCAGGGTGGAAGTGCAGAGTGACGCGCTCGCCCTTGCGGTAGACCGCGGTGACCAAATAGTGGCGCAGGACCCGGCGCAGGTCCATGACTTCGATAAAATCCAGGACCAGCTCGGGCAGAGGTCCAAAGCGGTCTTCCATTTCATAGGCCAAGTCTTCCAGGTCGCTGCGCGCTTTCACATTGGCCAGTTTTTTATAGAAGACCAGGCGCTGATTGACATCCGGGATGTAGGCCTCGGGCAAATAGGCGGGCAGGCCAATATGAATTTCGGGCTCGATCGCCACCTCAATCTCGCCCCCGCGCAACTCGCGGACCGTCTCTTCCAGCATGTGGGCGTAGAGTTCGTAGCCGACCGCCGCGACGCGGCCGGACTGTTCTTTGCCCAGGAGGTTGCCCGCCCCGCGAATCTCCAGATCATGGGCCGCCAAGCGAAACCCCCCGCCCAGGTCGTCCAGTTCCTGGAGGACCTCCAAACGCCGCTGGGCGTCCCGGGTCAGGGCGTGCTCTCCCGGAATGAGCAAATAGGCATAGGCGCGCATCGCGGACCGTCCGACCCGCCCGCGCAGCTGATACAGTTGCGCCAGGCCAAAATGGTCCGCCCGGTTAATGATAATCGTGTTCGCGGTCGGGATATCGAGCCCGGACTCAATAATGGCCGAGCAGCACAGCACATTCACCCGGTGGTGCATGAAGTCCAGCATGACCGTTTCCAGCTCGCGTTCCCCCATCTGGCCGTGGGCAACCGCCAGGATCGCCTCGGGCACGAGCGCCCGCAGCCGGTCGGCCATTTTTTCAATGCTCTCGACCCGGTTATGAACAAAAAAGACCTGCCCTCCCCTGGCGAGTTCGTGCAGCATCGCCGAGCGGATGAGGTCTTCGTCAAAGCGGGCCACATAGGTCCGGATGGCCTGGCGGTCCACGGGCGGGGTTTCAATCACGCTCAGGTCGCGCAGACCCATCATACCCATATTGAGCGAACGCGGGATGGGTGTGGCCGAGAGCGTCAGGACATCAACCTCGTGGCGGAGGCGTTTGATTTTTTCCTTATGCGTCACCCCGAACCGATGCTCTTCGTCGATGACGACCAGACCCAGTTCCCTAAACGCAATATCGCGCTGCAGGAGACGGTGGGTGCCGATGACGATATCGACCGTTCCGGCGGCCAGGCCGCGGATCACGGCCTTGGCCTCCTGGGCCGAGCGGAATCGATTGAGCAGCTCGACCCGGATGGGATAGTCGGCGAAGCGCCGGCTGAAGGTCTCGGCGTGCTGTTGGGCGAGCACCGTTGTGGGCACCAGGACGGCGGCCTGTTTACCATTTTCAACCGCCAGATAGGCCGCCCGGAGCGCAACCTCGGTCTTACCGTAGCCCACATCGCCGCAGACCAGACGATCCATGGGTTTGGGGCTTTGCAGGTCGGCTTCCACGTCTTCTATGGCGGTCCGCTGGCCGCGGGTTTCTTCAAACGGAAAACGGGCCACAAACTCCTCGTAGTCGTCGGTGAAGGTGGCCAGAGCGGGCCGCTCGACGCTTTCCCGAACCGCATGAATTTCGAGCAGCTCACGGGCCATGGCCTGAATGGCTTCCCTGGTCTTGCGCTTGACGCGCTCCCAGGCCTGGCCGCCCAAGCGGTCCAGGCTGGGTTCTTTTTCGTCCGCGCCCGCATACTTCTGGACCAGATTGATGCGCTCAACCGGCACGTACAGTTTATCGCCGCCGACATATTCGAGGTGAAGATAGTCGCCCGTGGTATCGGCCACACTCAGGTGCTGGAGCCCGTGATAGCGGGCAATGCCGTGGTCGGTGTGGACCACATAGTCGCCGGCGGCCAGTTGGCTGAGGCCGGTCAGATAGTCGGCCACCGGACGCGGCCGGGAACGCCGTCTGTGGCGGCGCTCGCCAAAAATCTCTTCTTCCGCCAGGAAGACCAGCCCATCCGCGGGCAGGGCGAAACCCTGCGACAGATGCCCGACCACAATCGCCGCCCGCGGCCTTATCCCCCCAACCCCCCTTGGTAAGGGGGGCCAGGAGGGATTTTCCTGCGCGTTCCACCCCCGTTCGATGGGGAGTTCCAACTCATGGCCGAGCAAGAGATGTTGGAGGTGGTCGGCCTGGCGTTGACTCGAAACCGTCAGATAGACCTGCTGCTGCTCGTCCTGCCACTGCCGGATATGGGCGACGAGAGGCGCCAGGCTTTTTTCCGCACCCTGAGGAGACGCGCCGGGTCTCAGGCCAAGATGCAGCGTCGAGGTGACGGTGCAGTCGGCCGAAGAGTGAACGTCCCCAGCCTTTTCGTCTGGTTGGAGGGGACGTTTACTCTTTTCGACAGTTTCCAGGCCGCGCGCCTCGACGGTTAAGAAGGCCGCGCGCCCGTCCAACTCCCGTTTCGCCGACAGGTAATAGTGCTCGGGAGGCGGCACAAACCGACCGGCCTCTCGGGCCGTGGCCACTCGTGATTCAAGCTGTTCCCAAAACGTCGCACTCGCGTTTTCCTGCTCGGACGGGTCCAGGGACCATACGACCGTTCCACGGGGCAGATACTCCCCGAGGTGTTCCAGGTCGGGATAGAGATACGGCAGGAAGAACTCGACCCCAGGGAAAGGCAATCCGCTCTTGAGGTCCTCGATAATCCGCTGCTGTTCCCGATGGGAGATATCTCCTGCCTCCAGCGCCTCTTCAATCGTGCGCCAGGCGGCCTGGAGACGCGCGACCGAAAAGAAGCGCATGGGTAAAACCATGAGTTCTTCGCAGGCATCGAGCGAACGCTGCGAGGCCGGATCGAACGAGCGCATGGTCTCGATGTTGTCTCCAAGGAACTCGACCCGCAGTGGATGCCGGGCGAGCGGCGGGAAGAGATCGACAATCCCCCCACGGACGCTGATTTCGCCTTTTTCCTCAACCAGCGGGACCCGCCGGTAGCCCCACTGCAAGCAGTAATCGACGAAGGCGGACAGCGGCAGTTCTTCGCCGGTCCGCAGCCGGAAGGTGGCGGTGATGAATTCTTCCTGGGGCAGGAGCCGTTGCAGCAGGGCCTGGGCCGAGGTGACGAGAATGGGCGTGGCGACCGAGAGCGCATCGTACAGCCCCTCAATCTGCGCGGCGACGACCTCGCTGTTGGGAGACAGGCCGTCGGCCACCGACACGTCCCAGGCCGGGTAGTAGCGGACCCGCGGGGCGAGGTCCTGTCCGATAAAGAAGCGCAGGTCCGCAGCGAAGGTCTCGGCCTGTTTATCCGACGGCAGCACGCACAGCGTTGGCTGCGGCGTGTGGTGCAGATGACGGGCTATGAAAAACGCTCGGGCCGCGCCCTTGAGGCCGGCCAGGCGGATGACGTTGGGAGTGGGCGCGGCGGCACTGAGCCGCACTGTTGTCTCAAGGGCAACCGAGAGGGGAGCGGCGAGAGACGGACCCACATCCATGGACAGTGTTAGCGGCTGGCCTGCTGCGCGGCAGCGACGATACCGAACAGGGGAATCGTGAGCCGGGTTTCTTCGGGATGGTCGGTCATGACCTCAACGCTGCCGCGTATCCGGCCCGGCTCGGTGTCGCCCGTGATATGCAAGCGCAGCTCAAACTCTTTGCCCGGCGTGACCTCGGTCAACTCGGGAACAACGTTGTCAAGCGAACTCCGCACCTGTCCGATGCCGAGGGGCTGGGCGGAGCGGTTCTTGATGCGCACCGTCCGCGTTTCGCCGACTCCCTGGCGGACGACCCCGAACGAGACCTGGGAGGGTGAGACACTGATATCGCCCTCGACGTTGCCTACGACCGGAATACTGATGGTCGGCTTTTTTTGGCTCGTGGTGGTAACCGTAATGGTGTCGTTGAGCGGGCCGCGCGGCACGGTTTTGGAGACGCTCACCCGAAGCGCCTTGCCCTTTTTGCCTTCGACCTGGGCGTCTTCGGCCCGGACGCTGATGGCGGGATTGGCGTTGGTGATGTGTGAGATTTCAAGGGATTTGTTTTCGTCGTACAGGACCGTGACCGTGCGTGTGACGGGGGAGCCGCGCTGCAGCCGTCCCAGATACAGCTGGGCCGGCTGCACCTGCACCTCGACGGTAATCTCTCCCCGGAGCGTCAGGGTCGTGACCGGTCTGAGGGGATCGTTGGTATGGACACGGATGTCTTTGGCCTTCTGGCCGGCAAACCGCTGGGTGTCAAACGTGGCCTGAATAGTGCCCTCCGTGCCGGGCGGGATGGTATCCGCGGCAATCACCGCGGCGGTACAGCCGCACGAGGTTTTGACGGACTGCACCCGCAAATCCCGGTTGCCCTGATTGATGAATCGAAAATCATGCGTCACCTGTTCTCCCTGCTCGACCCGTCCAAAGTCGAACACGGGTGCGTCAACCTGCATCCGAGGGCCGATAAAGGCCACCGTATCGGGGGTGCTACTCCCGGATTCGGCGTGCACCCCCGGGGCGACACCGAGACAGGCCAGAGAGCAGAGGACGGTCAGCACAAGGGCGGCAGGAGTCCCGAAACGCATGGCTACACCTCCTTGGTGGTGCGTTGGGACGGGCGAGCCGCACCGTTATTCGAGCGGGCCAGAAAGGTATCCAGATAGCGCGTGTGCACCTTGCCGGCTAAAAAATCCCGGTCGCGCAGAATTCTCTGGTGCAGCGGGATATTCGTTTTAATGCCCTCAATCCGATATTCCGACAGGGCGGCGCGCATGCGCTGGACGGCCTCGTCACGCGTCTGAGCGCTCACAATGACTTTTGCCACCAGAGAATCATAGTAAACGGGCACGCTGCTGTTCTCCATCACCCCGGCTTCCACCCGGACCCCCATCCCGCCCGGGGGATGATAGGTCCGAATCGTCCCAGGGGAAGGCAGCATGGTGATGGGGTCTTCGGCCACCACCCGGCACTCGATGGCGTGGCCTGAAAAACGGATATCCTTCTGACGCCAGGGCAAGGGCTCGCCCGCCGCCGAGCGGATGCCGGCCTGGACCACGTCGATGCCCGTCATCATCTCGGTCACCGGGTGTTCCACCTGGACCCGGGTATTCATTTCAATAAAGTAGAAGTGGCCCTGGGGGTCGAGCAGAAACTCAATCGTCCCGACATTGGTATAGCCGACCGCCTGGGCGGCCTTGACCGCCACGGTGCCCATCCGGTCGCGCAGACGCTTGGTCAGGGCCGGCGAGGGCGCTTCCTCAATGATTTTCTGATAGCGGCGCTGGATCGAACACTCGCGCTCCCCAAGATGGATGACGTTGCGGTGCTGGTCGCCCACGATTTGAAACTCGATATGCCGGGCGCGTTCCAGGTATTTCTCGACGTACAGCGTCCCATTCCCGAACGCGTTTTCGCCCTCTTCCCGGGCAACGGCAAACAGGGTCGAGAGTTCGTGGGGATTCTGGACGACCCGCAGGCCGCGCCCGCCGCCACCGCCCGCGGCTTTTATCAGAATGGGAAAGCCGATCTGAGCCGCCACGGCCTGGGCTTCTTTGACATCCGTGGTCCCGGACGAGGTCCCGGATAAAACCGGCACGCCGGCGCGCTCCATGATCCGCCGCGCGCGGGGTTTATCCCCCATCAGACGGATATTGCGAACGCGGGGACCGATAAAGGTCAGGCCCGAGCGCTGGCACGCCTCGGCGAAATCACCGTTCTCGGACAGAAACCCATAGCCGGGATGAACCGCATCCGCGCCAAAGGCCAGCGCGGCGCTGACAATCGCGGGAATATTGAGATAGCTTTCGAGCGGGTTCGGCGGCCCGATACACACGCTCTCATCGGCCAGGCGGACGTGCAGGGCGTCGCGGTCGGCCGTCGAGTACACGGCCACGGTGGCAATCTCCATGGCCCGGCAGGCCCGCAGGATACGGACCGCAATCTCACCCCGGTTGGCAATGAGGACTTTCTTAAACACCTGACTCGAACTCTTCCAACAGACTCAACCGACTCAATAGACCCAACCGACTCAACCGACTCAATAGACCCAATAGACTCAACCGACCCAACTACACGGGCTCAAGCAGAAACAACGCCTGGCCATATTCGACCGGCTGGCCGTTCTCGACCAGAATCCGGCGCACCCGCCCGCGAATCTCCGCCTCGATTTCATTCATCATTTTCATGGCTTCGATGATGCACACCACATCGCCGGTTTCCACCATCCCGCCGACCGCCACAAAGGACGGGGCGTCGGGGTTGGGCGCACCATAAAAGGTGCCGACCATGGGCGAGGTGATGGTCAGGCCGGGGTCAAGGCCGTCCTGTTCCTGGGCCGCGGTGGTGGTCTCCGCCGGAGGCGGGACCGGGGCTGAGACCGGCTGCGGCTGGACGGTCGCGGGCACGGAAGCCGGGCTCCCGCGTACCAGGCGAACCTCGCCCGCACGGTGTTTGAGCTCCAGCTCGCTGACCCCTTTTTCTTCCATCAGCTCAATGAGCTTGCGGATTTCGTCAATCTCCATAGGTGTCCTTCACTCGATGCTCTGCCAACGACTCTCTTTATAGCACGCTCTGCGTTACCCTGACATCGTTTTGACAGGTCATGAGAGCGGGCTCAACTCCGGGCGAGGGCGACCGCCGCGCGGAGGCCCAGCAGATAGCTGTCCGCGCCAAAGCCGCAGATCTGCCCGACCGCCGCGCTCGCGATATAGGAGTGATGGCGAAACGGTTCGCGTTTATACAGATTCGAGAGGTGGACCTCGACCGTCGGGAGTTCGGCCGATAAAATCGCGTCCAGCAGGGCAACACTGGTATGGGTGTAGGCGCCGGCGTTGATAATGAGCGCCGCGTACTGTCCGCGGGCAGCCTGGATTTTATCGACCAACTGGCCCTCGTGATTCGACTGGAAGGTGTCAACCTCGACACCAAGCTCCTGAGCCAGGGCGGCAATCCGGTCATTCACGTCAGCCAGAGTCGTTGTCCCGTAAATGTCGGGCTCACGCAGACCCAGCATGTTCAGGTTCGGGCCGTGTAAGACAAGGATGCGTATCGACATAAGAGAAGGGAAAGTGTAGGGGCAAACAGTAATAGCGTCAAGGCGCTAGCGCAAATCAGGA
>WTHD01000195.1 GCA_011523265.1 Candidatus Binatota bacterium | reverse complement strand
AACCTTGGGACAAGGTCTTCAAATCTTCGGCCCAGTTTTCGTATGGACGCAGGGGCAGTATTTCAACGTCTGAGACAATATGCGCGTAGCCAAGCTTCCAGATCGGCAGCTCATTGATCGCTTGATCAAGCATATCGCCTGACTCCACATCCATGACCACCAGCACCTCGGGTTTGCCCGCAACCTTCCAAATCCCTTGAATGACGCCGGCTTCCTTCGCCCCTAGGGCAGCTTCGGCCTCTTTCCGCCAGACGGTGTAAAAGTCTTTATTCGACATGTCGGCAGGCTTGTTAATCCTCGCTTTGAACATGAGAAGCATAACGGTCTCCTTTCTGTCGTGTGCAATACGTTGACACGACCTATAGCCGACCTCCTCTGCATTCGTCAAATATATCTCACTCATGGCTCTCACATGGACCCATATTTTCCACGAACAGTGGACAAAATGACGCGGTATCAGGTATGGTGCATGTACCCTTATGGCAACAATATCTAGTGCGTTCTGGGCTCTTCCCCTACAAGGGACGGTAGCCCATCACACGCCGAGCGAGAAAGTTCTGGCACGGCTGCGCTGGCTTGCATTAGGGGTCGGAGTGGGTGTTCTCTGGTTCAATCCGCCTGCTCTTTTCCAAGCCGTCACGCAATACTGTCTTCTTGGCGGCATCCTGTATTGTCTCTTCGGTCAATATTTTGCCTACCGCCACTATAAAGGGACGCCCCTCCTCTTTCCCATTGGGTTGGGCGACGTGGTCTTTGTCACCGTACTGTGTGGCGTCAGTGGCGGTCTGTTGAGCCCGTTGTTTGTCTATTTGTATGGGCTGACCCTGATCGCAACACTCCGCTTTGGCTGGCAGGCCGGCTTTGGTATGGCACTCGCTGCAAGTACCGCCTCAGGGCTGCTGCTCTTCCTTGTTCCATCATCATCTGCCTCAATTACTGAGTTCTACTCCGGCCTCGTCCTTCGCTGTGCCCTGCTTTTTGGCATTACCGGTCTGGCAGGCCTTTTTTCTGCACAACACCCCTCGCAGGACAGCCTGCCGAAAGCGGCTTCAGACCCTCAGCAAGCCAATCAAATCGAGACCCTTCAAGAGAAACTCGCGCTCCTGGAAATTGATCCTCTCCTCCAACAGCTTGTTGAGGAAGTGTTGCGACGTATTCCCTGCCGCGGCGTGTGTATTGTTCTTCTTGACCCAGACACCCAGGCGTGTGTCAAGGTCAAAACGGCAGGGTCTTTTCCAACGCTTGCCCCCTCTACGTGGGACCGTTCCTTTGCCAAAGGCGGCGCTCTGCGGGCAGCGCTCAACCTTGGCCTCAATGTTCTCAATCCTTCACAGGATATATATGCGCGCTTGCAAGCGCTTTCTGAAAGAGAACTGGCGCAGCGACATCTCCTCATCCATCAGCTTGGGAGTGACTCGTTACTCGGCTGTTTTCTCCTGTCTGATAGAAAACAGCGTGGCGGTTTCCACCCCCAAGACAACGAGGTTCTCGCAGACATTGCTCAATATGCCCTGCCTGTCGTGCAGCGTGCCTACACACTTGCCGAGGCTCGGCGGTCGGTGAGGGAACTGCGAGGTCTCCTGCACGCCGTGCTCAACGCGCAAGAAGAAGAACGCCAGCGGATCGTCAGCGAATGGCATCACCAGATAGAAGAACGGCTCTTTCGCATCTTCCAAGACTTTCACGGCTTTCAGGAATTCGTCCTGCAACATGCTCCAGCGGGTCGTGAACGCTTTAGCAAGCTTGCCGTTGAACTGGATACGATTTCCGTGCTCGTCCGTCAGTTTACCAATGGGTTGTTACCGCCGGTGCTCGAAGACTTCGGCTTGGTGCAGGCACTCCGTGCCTATGTGACCGACTTGCAGGAACACGAGCCCTTTGAGGTGGTCATGCAGGCGGATGACGGGGATCGGCCTCTTCCGACCCAAACGAGCCGCACGCTCTTTCGCATTACCCAAGAGGCCCTTCACAACATACAGCGGCACGCCAAGGCCAACCATGTGCAGATTGCCCTGACCTTTGAACAGAAGGGCGTGTCCCTCATGATTAAAGATGACGGGCAGGGTTTTCAGCCGGAACAGCCTATTCCCGGCCATTACGGCCTGCTCTATATGCGCGAGCAGGCTGTCTCCTGTGGCGGGCGTTTCTCGGTGCAGAGCCAGCACGGTCGTGGCACCGAGGTACGGGTGGAACTCCCCATCACGGAAGATTCTGCCCCGGCACCGGACGCACAGGCGGGGAGCTTTCCGCCGACCCCGGCCGCCGCCCCGCCCGTATCCGAGTCGTAGTCGCGCCCACGCTGTCGTGCCCCTGGGCCTCACCGGAGTGCGCCCGCCTCGTATTGAGCTTCACATTCTTTGGCAGACCCGATAGCATAGCGGCGCAGGCATGGTACCGTCTCGACCATACGGGAGTTTGTCACATGAAGTTTCACCTTTTCATCTATGCCACCTTAGGCCGTCGTCACGAACTCGAAGCGGGCATGGCGGGTAAGCGACCCGAACTCTACCAGCGCATGCTCAGTGAAGTGGCAGAGTATGTCCAGTTTGCGGACGAGGTGGGCTATGCCGGCTTTGGGCATCCCGAGCATCATCTCCAAATCGAAGGTTTTGAAGCCAGTAACGAGCCGGGCTTATTGTCCATGTGGATTGGCCAGCATAGTAAAAAACTCCGCGTGAATATGGTCGGCTGGGTCGCACCGACGCATAATCCGGTTCGCACGGCAGAGTATATTGCGACCCTCGACCACATGCTCAAAGGCCGCCTGGCGGTCGGCATGGTGCGCGGCTATCAGGCGCGTTGGGTGCATAATTTTCGTATCCGTCCCGACCTGAACGCGGTCGGCGAATGGAATCGTAATTCGGAAGACGACAATATGAACCGCGAATACTTTCGTGAGTTCGTCGAAGTGGTGCTCACCGCTTTAAAAGAAGACACCTTCAGCTATCAGGGCGAATACTGGACGATTCCGCCTGAGGACTTTGTCAACCCGCACCAGCAAGGGGTGTATACGCAATATGGAACAGGTGTGGATGCGGATATGCGCATCCGCGAGATTGGTATTGCCCCCAAACCGTATCAAGATCCGCACCCGCCCATCTACGGCGGTTTCACCCATAGCATGCGCACCGCGCTCTTCTGGGCGCGCTACGGAGGCAAGCCGATTGTCCTGGCCTCGGACCTCGATTTCTGTCAGCGGCTGTGGTCCGGCTATCACGACGAGGCATTAAAACACGGGCACGATGTTCAGCCCGGAGACGAGGCCGCCTGGGGCGGCGCAATGATCTGCCATAAAAACCCCTCAACGGCTCAGGAATGGCTGACCGATCCCATGTGGATGTGGGACACCTGGTTTACCCCGTTTGGCCAGGGACATCCTGAGTTATTGGTTGGCGACCCGGATACGATTTCTCGCCGTATTGAAGCCGCTGGCAAGAAATTCCCCATTAAAGAGTGTTTTCTCCTCATCCAGCAAGGGATTCATGAGCGTGAACAGGTGCTCAGTTCGCTTGACTTGTTCGCCAACAAGGTCATGCCTCGCTTTGCCGATTAGAGCGGGCATGCTTTTCCAGGGGGTCCTCTCTCATGGAGCGGAGTCACAAGGGACGGTGCTGCGCGCATGCTCTATACACAAATGATGACGACCGTTGGCATTGATATTGGGGGAACGTTCACCGACATCCTCATCCACGACGCAAGCGGTCCCGTCTTTCACAAGAAAATTCCGTCCGCCACTGATCCAGTCGAGAGCCTTCGAGCGGCTTTTTCCGCCCTTCACACGCAGCACCTGCGTCCGAGTGCCCTCCTCTACAGCACGACGATTGCCACGAATGCTTTACTCCAACACAGCCTCCCGCGGACCGGCCTGCTCATCACCGCTGGCTTCCGCCATATTTTGGAGTTGAACCAGCCCCAACAGGCGGGAGATGACGAGTCCTCCGCACCCCTTCCTTCCCGGCCGGTGGTCCCACTTGAGGATATCCATGAGGTGACCGAACGTCTTGACGCCCAGGGGAATGTGCAAATACCCATCTCCGCAGAAGAGATACGGGCAATCGTGGCGTGGTGTCATGCCCAAAACCTGAAGACCATTGCCGTCTCGCTCTTACACAGTGCTCGCAACCCTGAACCGGAGAGGCAACTGAGAACGATCCTGCTCACGGAAGACCCCTCTTTAGACGTGCTGCTCTCGTCCGACGTCCTGCCCGAACAGCGCGAATATGAGCGCACCGCAGCCACCTGTCTGAACGCGGCCCTCCAGTCACTAATGGGAACACATCTCAATCGGGTGAGGCACAGCATGCAGGAGAGTGGCATCCACCGACCGCCGCTCATCATGCAGTCGTCCGGCGGCCTCCACAGCGGCGCGCGCGTCGGTCAGCGACCTTTGGCCACCGTTTTCTCGGGACCGAGTGCGGCAGCAGTCGCCATGGCTCGCGTTGGGACCGCAAGCGGATTTTCCGACCTGGTTACATTTGACATGGGCGGCACCTCAACCGATATCACCCTCGTCCAAGCCGGACAGCCGGTACTCACCACGCACGGCCAGATCGGTGGATATCCACTTCGCACTCCTATGGTCGATATCACCTCTATCGGAGCCGGCGGAGGTTCCATTGCCCAGGTAGACCCGGATACCCGCTGGTGCGTTGGTCCGCTCAGCGCTGGCGCCGACCCCGGACCGGTCTGTTATGGCAGAGGCGGGACAGAGGTGACGGTCACCGATGCCAATCTCCTCCTGCACCGTCTGCCCACTTCTCTGCTTGATGGGGCGCTTCCTCTTTCAAGGGAAGCAGCTGAAAAGGCGCTCTTTACATTCGGACAGTCGCGCCGCAAAGGCGCGGCAGAAACCGCTCAAGACATCGTCCAATTGGTTAATCACACCATGTGTGGAGCCATCCGTCGCGTGTGTACGCAGCGTGGCCTCGATCCTAGGGAGGCGACCCTGATGGCCGTCGGCGGAGCCGGTCCGTTACACGCCGCCGATCTTGCAGCGCTGCTCGGCATATCAACGGTCGTGGTTCCAGCCCAGCCAGGGTTTGCCGCTCCCTTCGGCTTGTTCTGTGCCGATATCCGAGAGGATTATGCCGCTCCCGCCCCATCCGATGCCGCCGCGCTTGATCCCCAACGGCTGACTCACTTCTTTACAGAGCTCGAACACCAAGCTCAGACGACCTTGAACCAGCAACACCTGCCGGACATACCCAGGCAGTTCAGGCGGGCGGTGGATTTTCACTATGTCGATATGTCAACCCATCTCACTATTGACCTTCCTCAGGGCAGACTCAGCGGCGACATCCTCCACCAGGCAGTTACCCAGTTTCATCGTAAGCACGAACGGCTCTACGGCTTTTCGTTTCAGGACCGAAAGGATGTCACCCTGTCAACCCTGCGAATAACGGCCATCGTGACGCGGCCAAAACCAGTGCTGCCCCCAATTGCCGAACAGACCGACCCCATTCAGCCGATAGACACGCGCGCGGTCTTCTTTTTTGAATCGCGCGGCTTTCTGACCTGTCCGGTCTATGCGCGCCCCCACTTAGGAGCGGGGGCGGCTCTCACTGGCCCGGCGGTGGTTGAACAGTACGATACCACCACACTCATTCCACCGGACTGTCAGGCCACGGTTGATCGGTTTGGCACGCTGATTTTGAAGCGGACTCCTGTCCGGTAGGCTGAACCGTTTATCTTCATGTCCATTCACGCTCAACTCAACACCCTGGCCAGCCGTCGCGCCCAATACGTCTGGCATATCTGTCTCAACCTCTTTCTGCTCTTGTCGGCCGGTGCCATGTGGCTGTGGATTACCTGGCGGGCGGTGTATTTGGTCGCCATGGTTCCGATTGCCATCATGCCCTTCTCGTATGCCCGGCAACGTTTGCACGCCCATTGCGTCAGCCAGCTTGGACCTTCTTCCCTGTCGCTTGTGCTCTTCAGCGTGATCGGAATGATTTTCGATACCATTATGGCGCTGCAAATTCTGACTGCCCGATCCGGTAGTCCGCTGCCGTTCCTGCACGCGCCTGGCATCTCCTGGATCGGGGCTCTTTGGTATAGCGCCTATGGCATCCTCTTGTTTGGCTATGCCGGCCTTGGCATCCTCCGAGGATTGACTCACTTGGCACGGCGCGGGAGGGCATGGTTCCTACGGCAACAGGCCCGGCACGCCCAACACGACGACTTGCCCTCTCCTGAGCGGCGTCAATTCATACAGCAGCTTGGCCTGCTGGGTGCGGGAGCGCCTTTTCTCTTTTCGCTGTCAAGCGTCAAGCTCACCTATGATTTTCAGGTTGAGGAGCGAGACCTCGTCCTGCCCGACTGGCCCACGGCGCTCGACGGGTTGCGGGTCGCACATTTGTCGGACATCCATGTTGGTGGGGAAATGGATCGCCCCAAGCTGCTGCGTGTTGCCGCGCTGACGAATGCCGCCAGACCCGACATCGTGCTGCATACCGGTGACTTTCTGACCCATCGGACCGGCGATTTTGACCTACCTCTGTACGAAGCGCTGGCTCGGATCAACGCGCCGTACGGCCAGTGGGCCTGTTTGGGTAACCATGACTTCGACGCTCCCAACCGCCTCGTCCGGTATTTACGCCAGTCCGGCGTCACCACCTTACGCAATCGGGTGACGACACTCTCGATTGATGGACAGCCCCTGGAACTCGCCGGTCTGGACTTTCTCTTTCAGCGTTTTGAGCGAGACGCGCTTTACAGTCGCATCATCGACTCCTGGGGTCCACGGCAGCCGGTTCCGCGTGTTCTGCTCAACCATGACCCGCGCGCCTTTGTCACTCTGCCGACGCGCTGTGCCGACCTGGTGTTGTCCGGTCATACCCACGGTGGGCACGCGGGTATTCAGTTGAGCAAAGACCGGGCGCTGAGCGTCATCGGCCTGCTCGGCATCCCCGATCAGGGACTGTATCGTCACGCGGACATGCAGATGTTTGTCACGCGGTGTGTTGGATTCTACGGCTATCCCATGCGGCTGGGGATTCCGCCGGAGATTTCGATTTTGACGCTACGTTCAGCGCAGAAGGCGTAACAGAGAGCCATTTCTCTGTAGACAGGTCTGGCCAAGCACCCTACATTAGTCTCAAGGAGGGAGAGTATGACCTGGCGGCTAGCGGTAGACATCGGGGGAACGTTTACGGATGTTGTTGCGCTCGAAGAGGTCAGCGGGACGCTGCATTTGGCAAAGGTGCGCAGCACGTCGGACGACCCGGCCCAGGGCTTTGTGAACGGCCTTGAGCATATCACCCAGCACGGGGAGATCGATGCTCACGAGGTGAACGCGGTCTTTCACGGAACGACCGTCGCCACCAACGCCATATTGGAGCGCAAGTATTCAGAACTCGGCCTGATCATTACCGCCGGCTACCGGGAAGCCCTAGAGTGCGCCCGCCAGACCGTCCCCGGAGAATTTGGCGATATCACCTGGTGGATTAAACCGCCGCGAGTGGTGCCGCTCGAACGCATCAGGGAAATCAGCGCGCGAATGGATGTCCGGGGTACGGTCATCCAGGAGTTGGACCGGGACGAAGTGGCGGCCATTGCGCAGGACTTCAAAGCGCGCGGCATTCAGGCCATGGCCGTTTCCTTACTACACTCCTACCGCAATCCGGAGCATGAGGAAGCAGTCCGGCGTATTATCCACGAAGTGTATCCGGACTGCTTTATTTCCATTTCGTCAGACATCCTGCGCGAATACCGCGAGTACGAACGGACCAATACAACCTGCTTGAACACCGCCCTGATGCCCCTCCTGTCCGCGTATCATACCCGGATTGAACAGCACTTACGCGAGCGGGACATCAGCGCGCCATTTTACATCATGCGTTCGAGCGGCGGACTGGCCCAGGCCCAGGAGGTCGCCCGTTTGCCGATTGCCGCGGCGCTTTCCGGTCCGGCCGCAGGGGTGATTGCCGCCACCCATTTTGGCACGCTGAGCGGCAACCAGGACATTATTACTTTTGATATGGGTGGCACCTCGGCTGATATTTGCCTGGTCGAAGGCGGCCAGCCGCGCATGCTGACGGAGGGAAAGGTCGATATCTATGATCTCAAAACACCCATGATCGAGCTGCATACGGTTGGAGCCGGCGGTGGGTCGATTGCCTGGCTGGCGGGCGGGCGGAGCCTGAAAGTGGGCCCGGACAGCGCGGGCGCGAATCCGGGACCGGCTTGCTACGATCGAGGCGGCACTCTGCCGACGGTGACGGATGCCAATCTGGTGCTGGGACGCATCACGCCGACCATTGCCGGGGGGAGCGTCTCCCTGAATCTCGATCAGGCAACCCAGGTTGTGGCCGAACTTGCCGCGGGTCTCAAACTCGATACGGTCGCCGCGGCAGAAGGCATTCTGCGCATAGCGGTTGAAAACATCGCTGCCGGTATTCGGACGGTGTCCGTAAAACGCGGGCGCGACCCGCGCAGCTACGCTCTGGTCGCGTTCGGCGGAGCCGGACCGCTCCACGCCTGTTATCTGGCCGACTGGCTCGGTATGCAGCACGTCATTATCCCGCCCAACCCAGGTGTGACCTCGGCCTACGGCCTGCTGCTGACTGATGTCCGCGTGGACCTGGTCCATACGGATGTCCAGCGTGAAGATCGCCTGGACGTGGACCGTATCGCGACTGAAATTCAGGACCTCGAACGCCGCGTGGCTGCCCGTCTGGAGGATGAAGGCTTGCTCACCCAGCAGACCCGACTCGATCATTTTGTGGACATGCGGTACGCCGGTCAGGCATATGAGATTCGGATTCCTCTCTCGATTGATTCGGCAACAGCGGGCATCCAAGACCATATTCAGCAGGCCATCACCAAGTTTCACGCCAGCCATAAGGACCTCTACGGCTATTCCTATGCGGGGAAGGAACTGGTTGAGTTGGTCAACGTGGGTGTCACCGGGCTGGGACTACTCAGACGCCCCCACGTGCCGCAAGCGCAACCGGCAGGCACGAGTCCGGAGCATGCCCGAACGGGCCAGACCGCGGTCTATTTCTCCAAGAGCACGCTGGATACTCCGGTGTACGATCGGTCTGCGCTGCAAACGGGCAACGAGCTGAGCGGCCCGGCCATCATCCAGCAGTACGATGCCACCACGGTTGTGGAGCCGGGTTGGAGCGGCCGGGTGGACCAGTGGGGGACGCTGCGGCTCGAGCGAACGCAATAACAAAACGCATTCTACGGAGTGTCAGCATGGCCGATCACAAACAGTTTTCGCAGACCTATTATGACAAAGCCAATGAGGACGTTGCCTTTCAGGACTACGCCCCGTTTCGGTACGGCCAGGTGGCCCAGGACCCGGACGCGATCAGCCGCATCGACGCGCTGAGAAAAAACCTGGATCCGATCCTGGTCGATATTGTGGACGGCGGGATCGAGGCGGCCATTATGGAAGCCGAAGCCGCGGTGGAGCGAACCGCCCGTTCGACCATTATCCGCGAACAGCACGACTACCGGGCCTCGCTCAACACGCTCGACTGTCTATCGGTCTCGCGCGTGTCATGGGCCGCCACCGCCGACCCGATTCGGATGAAGTTTCCGGCTGACCGTATTTATGAAGGCGATGTGTTTATCTACAACGACGTCTATCAGTCAGCCGGAACGATCGGTCATCTACCGGACTATTGTGTGGTCACTCCCATTTTCTGGGACGAACGGCTGATTGGATTTGCGCAGATATTCGGCCATGTCAACGATGTGGGCGGCCGTATGGCGGGCTCCTGGCCGAGTACCTCAACCAGTATTTTTGAGGAAGGCACCATCTGTCCGCCGGTCAAGCTGTACGAAAAGGGGCAGCTCAACGAGGGACTGTACGATGTTCTGCTGCGGAACAGTCGTTTCCCCGAGGACCTGCGAGGCGATATTGACGCCTTTGTTGGCGCAAATGAGGTCATCCGTCGTCGGGTGACGGAATTATGCGATCGTTTTGGCGGGAATGAGGTAGAGGCCGCGTTTTATGAAATTCTCGACCGCTGCGCTGAGGTGGTGCGCGAGAAGGGCCTGCCCCTCTTCCCGGAGGGAGAGTTTATCGGGGAAGATTTTATTGAGAACGATGGTCTGGCCCTGGAAAAGCCGGTCAAGCTCCAGATCACCATGCGCAAGTACCCAGACAAGATGGTGCTGGATTTCGCGGGCACCAGCCCCCAGGCCAGGGGCCCGATCAACTGGCCGGTTGATGGCCGTCATTACTCCAAATGGCTCGGCGCGTTCTTCAAGGCGCAGATTCCCGGCATCATCATTAACGAAGGTGTGACCCAGGTCTTTCGCTGTCGTATTCCACAGGGGACCATTCTGAGCCCGAAGTTTCCGGCTCCGGTGGTGAGTCGCATGACCTGTATGCTGCGTATGATCAGCGCCTATACCGTCGCTATGGCCAAAGCCTTTGACGGAGAGGTGGTGGCCGACATGCAGAACATTCAGATCTACGGCCTGTGCGGGCATGACTTTGAGGGCAAATTGTTTCTGATGCGTGAAATTTTTGGGGCGGGTTCGGGCGCGCGACCGTACGCGGACGGTACCGATGCCGTGGATTTGGTTCCCTACTCCAAAAACCTGCCGGCGGAATTCATTGAACAGCGCTTCCCGGTTGAAGTCCTACGCGTGGGGCTGGCGGCCGACTCAGGTGGAGCCGGGAAATATCGTGGCGGGCTGGGCTATGAGAAAGAGATACGAACCCTGGTTGACGGGTATTATCTGACAGTCACGGAGCGGACCGCCTTTGCCTGCACGGGTATCAAGGGCGGCAAGTGGGGCACGCCGAGTTCGTCCATCAAGAACCCCGGTACCCCAGAGGAAGAGGCAGTCTACTTCAGCCGGGATGCCATTCCGGTCAAAGCCGGGGATATTATTCGCCTCACTACCCCAGGTGGCGGCGGCTGGGGCGACCCCCTGGAACGCGACATCGACGCCGTTCGTATAGATGTGGTTCGCAAGCTCGTTTCGCCCGAACGGGCCGAGCGGGATTACGGCGTCGTCCTGGACCCGATCACGTACGAGGTCGATCAATCGGCCACGGCCCAACTCCGCAAACGGCGGGCCGAAGAGCGCGGCCCGGTCAAACTGATCGATCGCGGGCCGTATGCCGAAACGTTAATCAAAAAGGGACTGCTGGACGTATCCGACCCGGAGCTTGAGTGTCTCGACTGCGCCGACGATGCGGTGTTGGATCACTATTGGAAGGATTTGTATAAGTACACGCCGCGGACGGTAGGGGGGGCGTAGGTCGTCCTTCACGATTACGGGAATTCGTTAACGCTTGCTCCTGCTCTCTCCACAAGCCCTGGCTTAATTTTTTTCAATTCGTTCTTGAGACGCTGCTCTGCGTGCCAGACATCATGGTTCTGCTGCATCCGAAGCCAGAGCCCAGGGCCGTTGCCGGCAAGTTTACCAAGCCGGAGTGCCATCTCAGTCGAGACCGGATGGGTACAAGCGAGTACCCGGTGGAGTTGCTGACGCGAAACCCTGAGGCGACGGGCCGCTTCGCTAATGGAAAGGCCCAAGGCTGGTAAAACGTCCTCACGCACCACTTCACCAGGATGGATGGGAGGACGTTTCAGCGGACGCTTGACGGTATACTCTGTCATACTGTTACAGTTTTTGTTTTAGCCGTAGGTCGGATTAGCAGAGCGTAATCCGACATCTTCTCTTATCGCCGGTTCCGGCGGGTCTCTTTGAACTTCCTGCCGTTGACCTTGCCTTTGTGTCGGATCGTACCACCGGGGAACACTTCGATTGTACCCTTGTGGCGGTTGCCGAGGCTGTCTTTGTATTTGTAGGTGTGGCGGCTGTAATCGCCTACACTGTAGCTCTTGCTCTGCGATTTGTACGTATAATCCGGCGCCAAGGGACTCGGGCGCGAACTGCGGTATTTGCCCTTGGTTACGGTCGTCCCACTGGGCAGGACTTGAGTCTTGCTCTTGTGGCGGTTGCCAAGGCTGTCTTTGTATTTGTAGGTGTGACGGCTGTAATCGCCTACGCTGTAGCTCTTGCTCTGCGATTTGTACGTGTAGTTCGGCAACGATGGGCTACGGGAACTGGAATACGGACTTGTATACGATGGGCTGCTGCGGGGACTGAAAGACGACCGGCTGTATGGATCAGCGAACACTGACTCGGGAACGATAGGAACGAGCGCGAACGCGGCGACAAGAAGTATCCGCACCACGATTTTCATGCTGGCCGGGATGCTGTTCATAGCCTTCCCTCCCAATTAGCCACATTTTCTGACAGTTCTCTTCATCGTTCAATCCCGGCGAATCCGTCGGTATCGTTTGCCACACGTCACGACTTGGCCATCAGCCACGACCACGTAGTCACGCCAGTGGCCTTCAAGTCTTCGAGAAACAGCCTGTCCCTTGGAACGCAGAACGCGCCGCCGCCCTCGCTTGCCGAAGTAAAAGATTTCGCCACCATGACCGTCAGGTGCCCTCTCGCCATAGTCGAGGAGTAAGGTCACGACGCTTGATGGTATGGCACGCTGCTGCATTCGGACTTTTGCGTGTGCCGTATACATACCCCCCTCCTTAGATCACTCCTCATCGGACAGCAGCCAGTCCAGACCAACGTATTCGATACAGGATATCAAGACCTTCTTTTGTCGGCCTCATCCTGATACCTGGATTCCCGCTTTCACAGGAATCCAGGCGGAAGCGGTGGGGAGGAACGCGGACGAAACAAATGGCCTAGGCCGCTTTTGCTTCAACGTCCCACTGCCGGAGTTCGGGAATGACCTTTTGCGCGATTAAACGCTGTGAGCGCTCGGCATCCTCGAACGGCATCCCGGCCCCACGAAAGCCGAAGATCAGATCAAACCGTCCGACCACCTCTCGCCAGTGGGACAGCTTGTCCAGAATCTGCTGCGGAGTGCCCCAGGCCTGAGCGTTGACGTACATCTGGGCCATACCCTCAAGGCCCAGTTCACGTAGCGTGTCTACGGCATCGCCATAGGCTTCGTAGCCCTTGGCATTCTTGAAGTGATCGCCCATGAGTTCGTAGTGGTGCATGGCCGACAGCAGATAGCCGGCGATATATTTGTGGGCCAGTTCCTCGGCCCGGCCGGCGTCTTCGTGGCAGATGGACATGCCGGCCATTATGGGCGGGGGTGCATCAACGCCGTGGAGTTCACGAAACAGGGCCCGATAGGGCTCAAAATCCGCGTTGTGCTCTTCAATCGGCTTTTGGGTGAAGACCATCATCTGAGCACGGTGCTTGGCTGCTTCCAGGGCCGAATCGGGCGACATCGCCACCTGGGTCGTGCGGCCCTTGAAGGTTCGCGTAGGCTTAGGGCGAATCGGTGCCCGTGGTTGCTGATAATATTTACCGTTACCCTCAATAATGCCGGTCTCCAGGGCATCGAGAATCATGGGTACGGCTTCGTCGAAGCGCTCCCGCGAAGTATCCATATCAATACCGAACTGGTCATACTCACGGCGGGACAAGCCGCGACCCAGACCAAGGATTACCCGGCCATTTGACAGTTCGTCCAACAG
>WTHD01000516.1 GCA_011523265.1 Candidatus Binatota bacterium | reverse complement strand
GCGCGACGTCAGCAGGATTTGGCCCGGGACGGAATTGACGCCGAAGTCATTTACCCCAACCGCGGGCTGCTGATGTGGACATCGCCTGACCCGGTCATGCAAACCGCCATGTGCCGGGTGTGGAATGACTGGGCCATTGAGGTCTTCAGCCCAGCGCAGAGACGCTCCGTCCCCACCGCCGCCATTGCGCCGCAAGACGTGGACGCCGCAGTGAAGGAGGTCCAGCGCGTCGCCGGGTTAGGCTATAAAACCGTTTTTCTGCCCGTCACCGTTCCGGACCAGCCCTATAATCTGCCGCTGTACGACCCGCTGTGGGCAGCTATTCAAGAAACCGGCATGCCGATGAGCTTCCACGTCGGAACGGGCAAAGATCCGCGGACCGCCTCAGGCAATGGCGGGGCGATTATCAACTATGTTGTCCATGCCCTATCGACGGCGATCGATCCGGTTGTCCACCTGTGTGCGTCCGGGGTGCTGGAGCGTTTTCCCGAGCTCAAGTTTGTGACCGTTGAGGCCGGGATTGGCTGGCTGGCCTGGACACTCTGGGTCATGGACGAAGGCTTTCACAAACACCACTTCTGGATTGCCCCCAAGCTGTCGATGCCGCCGAGTGAATATTTTCGCCGGCAGGGCTATGCAACCTTTCAGGACGACCCGGTTGGCCTGGAGACGCGCAAATGGATCGGTATCGATCGGCTCTTGTGGGGGGATGATTATCCGCATCACGAAGGAACCTGGCCGCGTTCGCAGGAAGCTATCGACCGGACCATGAGCGACCTCACTGAGTCTGAACGGCGTCAGGTCCTGGGGCTCAACGCGGCCCAACTGTACGGTTTTGAGCTGCCTACGGTTCCGGCAGACGCTGAGGAGAGCCAAGTATGAGCGCCGCGCGGCCTGAGACGCTGGGCCTGGACTGGGGGGAGGCCGAGAAAGCGCCGGCAGACCGGAAGCGCTGGCTGGGCGCGTGGCTGGTCAGTCGAGAAGGGGAAGAGGGTGACTATTTTTACGACGGTCCCGGTGGGCGGCACACGACACATCGCGTGCCGCCCGAAGCCATCGGCTTTCGCCTGCGTTGGTATCCGAGTGAGAATGAGGTCAGCGTCAACCTTGAACTCGGTCCTATGGCCAGTGTGGTCGATGACTACCTCTTTGCCGAGTCGACCGGCCCAGAGCTGACGCTTGCCGTGCTGGAGCTGTTGCCCGAGCAGCGCTGACACTCCATTCTCTGGCGGTCACACTCTGCACGTCGAGAAGGGAGTGTGAGTGCCAGCGTGTCCTCACCAGCGACCCGAAGAGAGGGTTGAGAATTCGTGGGAGGAGAACAATGCCGAGCCTGCCAAAGTTTGGAGAGCTGCCGTACGTGGGAGAGACGCAAGAACGCCATGCCTGGGAGGTCTTTGGGCCGGAAGACCAACTGGGCTCGGTAAATTTACTGACCCCAGAAAGAGTCAAGCACGCCGCAGGACTGATTCGGACCGGCCAGGTGTTCAACCTCAGCCTGCCGTTGAATTTCCCCATTACGCTGTACGGCGGGTTCCGGAGCAAAGGCTATCGACACCATATTGAAGTTGGTCGAGGCGGTCGTGACGACTATGTTGATAATTTTGCGATGCAGGGTTCAAGCCAGTGGGACAGCCTGCGTCATATCCGCTTTCGCGAGTATGGCTATTACGGCGGTCGCCAGGACGGCGACCTGGACGAAAAGGGCGAACTCGGTATTGAGCACTGGGCTCAGCACGGCATAGTCGGGCGCGGGGTGCTGCTGGATGGCGCGCGTTACATGGAAACGCAGCGGACGCCGCTCGACATGACGAAAAAGTTTGAGATGGATGGAACCTTTCTCGAAAAAGTCGCGCACGCGCAGAAGGTGCAACCCGAACCGGGCGATATCCTGATGCTGCGAACCGGTTGGCTGGAGTGGTATAAAAGCTTGGATGAAAGAGGGCGGGAGGCATTGCGAGACACTCTGGGAGTTGGCGAAGCGCCGCATGCCTGTCCGGGTCTGGCCGCCTCGCAAGAGACCGCCGCTTGGCTGTGGGATCGACAGATTGCCGCCATTGCCGCAGATAACGTTGCGGTAGAGGCCCTACCGGTAGACCCGGCCGTGGGCTTTCAGCATCGTCGGCTCATTGCCCTGCAAGGCATGCCCCTTGGAGAGCTGTTGGATGTGGAGGAACTGGCTCGGGCCTGCGCGCAGGACGGCAGCTATGAATTCATGCTGGTTGCGATTCCGCTCAATCTGCCCGGCGGGGTTGGCTCCCCGGCAAATGCCTATGCGATAAAATAACAGCCCATCGGTGCGGCTGCCCGGAGAGGACAGTGACGACGTGAATCGGATACTCTTCCCCTGCACCCCTACGACCTTCCTGCTCTTCCTTGTCTACATGGACTTTCTGGCTGTCCTGCTTGCCCTCGGTCTTGGCTTTGCCTGGCATCAAAATCCTACTGCGTATACCGGTGAAGGCGACCCGATCACATGGCTGTCGTTTGCGCATCTGCTCGTGATCAGTGGTCTTGCTGGCGGCGTATTCTACTCTCGGACGGATGGCAGCTTAGACCTGGCGGTGTGGCGTCAGCCGGCTTTTGTCTGGTTGCTGATTGCCCTTGGATTCCTTTTCCTGGCAGTCGATGAAGTCGCCAAGATCCATGAATCCCTGGACCGTTTCGCACACCGGCTCTTGCAGCGCCCAGAGACCGCGCTGACGGATCGACTCGATGACGCGATTTTGCTGGGGTATGGGTTGAGCGGTATGGCCGTGCTGTATGCCTACCGCTCTGAACTGATCTCTTATCGACCAGTTCTCCCCCTGGTGGTATGCGGATTTGTCCTGTTCCTCTTTATGGGGCTGCTGGATGCCCTGGTGAATCGTCCCGATGTGTTTCTCTTCATGGGCATCAGTCAGGAGGGAAGCGCCAGTCTGGGGAAATGGCTCGGCGGTGTTGAGGAGGGCTTGAAAATTCTGGCTGAAGCGGCCTTCCTGGGCGCAGCCTACACCTGTCTCTTCCTGACAGCGGAAGCCGATTGCGGAAGGGATCGCGATTGACAAAACCAGCCTTCCCAGAGTAGCTTTCTCTTGATGGGAAGGGCTCACGACCCCACTCTTCAGCAGAGCGAGAGGGGGTGCCCCGGAGAGTGAGTATGCGTTTCAGATTCCTGAAGGGTACGCAAAGGAGGGCATTATGAAGACTCGATTTCTCAGAGGGCTTGCTGTTGGGGGGCAGACGATACTGCTTGCTGCCGGACTGTTACTCTTACCACTTTTTCCTCAACTCGGGCAGGCTTCGCAGGAACTGCTCGATATGCAGCAAAACCACGGCCAGTGGGCGACCTCGGGCCGGGACTACGCCCTCACCCGCTATAGCAGCCTGGACCAGATCTCCACGCAGAATGCGAAGGACCTGAGAGTCGCCTGGACGTTTTCGACCGGCGTCCTGCGCGGACACGAAGGTACGCCGCTGGTGATTGGCGACACCATGTATATTGTGACCCCCTTTCCCAATATCGTGTATGCCATTGATCTGGCGGATCCGGGTCATGCCATTAAATGGAAATATGCGCCCGTCCAAAGCGAGGACGCCATTCCGATCGCCTGCTGTGATGTGGTGAATCGAGGTGCGGCCTATGCCGCGGGCAAGATATTTTTTAATCAGCTCGACGCGCACACCGTCGCCCTTGATGCCGAGACTGGGAAAGAGCTGTGGAAGGTCAAGCAGGGCGATATTAAACAGGGCCAGACCATTACCATGGTGCCGCTGGTCGTCCGCGACAAAGTCATTACTGGCATAAGCGGAGGTGAGTTTGGCGTGCGCGGGTTTGTCACCGCCAATCATGTCGATACCGGCGAGCAGGTCTGGCGCGCGTACAGCACCGGACCGGATTCCGAGGTGTTGATTGGCGAAGGTTTTTCCTCCCCGTATGACTCGCACCAAGGCAAGGATCTGGGAGTGACAACCTGGAAAGGCGAAGAGTGGAAGCGGGGCGGTGGCACGACCTGGGGCTGGTATAGCTACGACCCCGAACTCGACCTGTTCTACTATGGGACCGGGAATCCGGGTGCCTGGAATCCTGATCAGCGGCCGGGGGATAATAAATGGTCCATGACGCTGTTTGCCCGGAATCCGGATACGGGCCAAGCCAAGTGGGCGTATCAAATGACCCCACACGATGCGTGGGACTATGACGGTATCAACGAGAGCGTCTTGATTGACCTGCCGGCCAATGGAGATGGAAAAGCCCAGAAAGTCCTGGTCCACTTCGACCGCAACGGCTTCGCCTACAAGGTTGATCGGACTTCGGGCAAGGTTCTGGCCGCGGACAAATTTGGCGAAGTGAACTGGGCCAAAGAGATTAACCTCGAAACCGGTCTGCCCGTCGAAAACCCGGACAAGCGGACCAAAGAAGGGGTGAATACGGAAGGTATCTGCCCTGGTGCCATGGGAACCAAGGACCAACAGCCCGTGTCCTATTCACCCAGAACCAAGCTTTTTTATGTGCCTACCAACCATCTGTGCATGGATTACGAGGGGATGAAAGTCCGCTATATTGCTGGCGTGCCCTACGTTGGCGCTATTGTCAAAATGTTCCCCGGACCTGGCGGGCACCGCGGGGAATTCATTGCCTGGGATCCGGTGGCCGGTGAAAAAAAATGGGGCATTAAGGAAAAATGGTCGGCCTGGAGCGGGGCGCTTTCGACCGGCGGTGATGTGGTGTTTTACGGGACCATGGACGGCTGGTTCAAAGCGGTCCACGCCTCGACTGGCGAAGAACTGTGGAAGTTCAAGGCCGGCTCGGGTATTATCGGCGCGCCCATGACCTATCTCGGACCGGACGGCAAGCAGTACGTGGCGATCATGTCCGGGATCGGGGGCTGGTCCGGCCTGGTCGTCGCCGCCGACTTGTCAACGGATGATCCGACCGCGGCCCTGGGCGCGGTCGGTGCCTTTGGCGATCTGGGAAAAGACACGAATAAAGGCGGGATGTTATACGTCTTTGCGCTTGAGTAAATGAGCGCTCTCGACCCGCGGTAAAGCCTCTTATGCTCAACCAAACTGAGGGGGGACGACGCGCAGCCCCCCACGCTTCCACCTGTCTCACCCTCCTCCTGCTCCTGTCTGCCTCGCTCTTCTCGGCTGCTGCCTGGGCAACTGAGACCGCAGAGGCGGCCAAACCGTTTCGTGTCTGTGCAGACCCCAATAATCTGCCGTTTTCCAATCGGCAGCAGGAAGGGTTTGAGAATAAAATCGCCGAAGTCCTGGCCCGTGGGTTGGGCCAAGCAGTCGCCTATACCTGGTGGCCCCAGCGCCGCGGCTTCCTGCGCAGTACGCTCAACGCTGGCAAGTGCGATGTGGTCATGGGTCTGCCGGCCGACATCGATATGGTCTTAACGACGCAGCCGTATTACCGTTCGATCTACGCTTTTGTCTATCCCGCAGACGCACCATACGATCTGTCCTCCTTTGATGATCCCCTCCTCAAAGAATTGAAAGTCGGTGTGCACCTGATCGGTGATGACTATACCAACAGTCCGCCAGCCCATGCGCTGAGCAAGCGCGGGATTGTGGATAATGTGGTCGGCTACAGCGTCTTCGGCAATTATGCCGATCCCAATCCGCCGGGAAAAATCATTGAAGCCGTCGCCAATAGAGAGATCGACGCGGCTATTGTATGGGGACCGATTGGCGGCTATTTCGCCCAACAGCAAGCCACCTCACTGCGTGTGGTGCCCGTAGCGTCCCAGGATGAGTCACCCTCCCTCCTCCTCGCCTACGATATTGCGCTCGGCGTTCGGAAGAGCGACGAAGCGCTGAAGAATACGCTCAATGGCCTGCTGACGCGGCACGCGAAAGAAATCCAGCAGATCTTGGTCGACTACGGTGTCCCCGGTATTACCCTCCAACCGACCGAGCCTCACGACCCTCAACCGGGCACGGCAGTGCCCGACACACAATTACCTCAAGCTTCCAATGGCCAGCCGACGGAGTCCCGTGGTGAGGCCGGGCAAGAAGTGACCAACGGGCTGGTAAAGCTCAACCCGTATACGGGAAATCCAGAGGCGATCAACGAGGGCGAAGAGCTCTACAAGCTCCTGAATTGCTATAGCTGTCACGGCTTACATGGTGGCGGAGGCATGGGACCCGACTTAACGGATGAGGAATGGAAGGAAGGCACGGGTGATGACACCCGGGTGATGGATCAGGTCATGACCGGGCGCAATAAAATGCCCGGTTACGACGGGGTGATCACCGAGGAGGAAGCCTGGAAAGTTATCGCCTATGTCCGGACCTTGTATAAGGGAGACCCATCGACCATCGAGTGGTAAGGGAGGCTGAGGCTTCGCCAGTCTCCCAGGACCAATCAGAAGAAGCCGGGGACAGAGGAGCCTGCCTATGTCGTGCCCGAATTGTGGGCAAGCCAACCGGACGGGAGCAAAGTTTTGCGACGAATGTGGAACTCCTCTACTGGCCCGGCCGGTTGATGAGCCCGCCCCTGTGCCGGCAGCTCAGTCAACACGAGAGCCACATCGGTCACCCGCGCCCGCGCCTACCGGACGGCGACAGTTGACAGTCATGTTCTGCGACATTGTGGGATCAACGGCCCTCACCGGCCGACTTGATCCTGAGGAGTGGCGGGACATCGTTCGGACGTATCAAGAGACCTGTGCCGGTGTCATTCACCGTTTCGGTGGCTATATCGCCCAGTATCTCGGCGATGGGATTTTGGTCTATTTTGGCTATCCGACCGCCCACGAAGATGCGGCGGTACGGGCCGTGAAAACGGGTTTGGGCATTCTTGCTCAGCTGAATCAAATGAACAGCCAACTCCGGCAGACTGAGCGTCAGCCGTCTTTCCGTCCGAGTGCGAAAGATGCGTCGCGGATTCGGCTGCGGATCGGTATTCACACCGGACAGGTTGTGGTGGGCGACATGGGTGCCGGCGAGCGGCACGAGCACCTCGCACTCGGCGAGACGCCCAATATTGCGGCGCACCTTCAGGCCATTGCCAAGGCCGATACCGTCGTGATGAGTGCCGCAGTCTACCGACTCGTCGAAGGCCTTTTTGCGTGTCAGACGCTTGGGCCGCATGCGCTCAAAGGCAAGACAACTCCCATCTCAGTCTACCAGGTCATTGGGGAAGAAGGCGCGCAAAGCCGGTTTGAGGTGGCGCTTGAAGCCGGCTTGTCTCCTCTGGTTGGACGGACGGAAGAATTCGCATTCCTGCGGCAACGTTGGGAGGCGGCCAAGGTCCGAGAGGGACAAGTCGTACTGCTGGGTGGCGAGCCGGGTATCGGCAAGTCCCGCCTGGTCCAGGAACTCAAAGAGCAGGTAGCCAAGGCGGGCGAGGCGCGCAGAGAATTCCGCTGTTCGTCCTATGCGCGCAACACGGCCTTCTACTCGGTGATCGACCATCTCCAACGCTGGTTGCAGTTTCAAGACGATGAACCCGAAGATGAAAAGTTTCGCCGTTTAGAGACCGCTCTGGAAGGCTATCGCCATTTGCCGGAGGAGAGTGTCGCCCTGTTTGCCGCCTTATTGTCACTGCCGCTGCCTGAACGCTTCGCTCCGCTCAGGCTGAGTCCAGAGCGACAGCGACAAAAAACGCAGGAAGCGTTGGTTGCGTGGCTGGCTGAAGAATCGGAAGAGCGGTCCCTCCTCATTGTTTGGGAAGACCTGCATTGGGTCGACCCTTCGACGCTCGATCTCGTGCAGACGCTTATCGAGCGGATCGCTCCGCTTCACCTCTTCGTCCTCCTGGTTTTTCGTTCGTCGGAATTTACTCCTCCGTGGCCCCCGCGGCCGCCCGTCCACTTGCTGACACTGAGCCGTCTGGAGCGTCGACCGGTTGAGGACCTCATTACTCATGTCGCCCAAGGCCAACGACTGCCTCAACACCTGGTGGAACATATCGCGGCGCAGACTGATGGCGTTCCGCTTTTTGTTGAAGAGCTGACTAAAACCATTATCGAGACTGGCGTGCCTGAAAACGGCGGGGACGGGGCTCCCCACACGATTCCTGCCACGCTTCAGGATTCATTAATGGCCCGGCTTGACCAGCTCAGCGGTACCGCACGGGATGTTGTCCAAATCGGCGCTGTCCTCGGCCGTGCCTTTTCGTATGCCCTGATCCGGGCAGTCTGGCCGTCCGATGAGCAGCGGCTCACGTGGGGGCTGGCTCAACTCGTGGAGGCTGAGCTGATCTTTCAAAAAGGTATGCTTCCCCAGGCCCGCTGGGTCTTCAAGCACGCCATGCTCCAAGACACGGCGTATCAGTCTGTGCTCAAGAGTAAACGCCAGCAGATTCATCACCAGGTCGCCGATGTCCTCGTCAAACAGTTCTCCGATATCAGACACCAGCAACCGGAATTAGTCGCCCACCATTACACCGAAGCCGGCTTGATCGATCAGGCTATTGGATTTTGGCAGTACGCCGGAGAGCAGGCCGTGCAACGCTCGGCGCACCGTGAGGGCATAGGCCATTTCCTCAAGGGACTGGCGCTTCTCAACGAACTGCCGGAGACGCCCGACCGGACCCACCGGGAGCTGGCTATCCAGACCCGCTTGGGTCCAAGTCTCATGGCGACCAAGGGCTACGCCGCCCCGGAGGTGGAGCGTGCGTATGCCCGCGCCCAGGAACTGTGTCAGCAGCTTGGAGAAACTCCGCAGTCTTTTCAGGTGCTCCGCGGCCTGTGGGTCGTCCACGAGATGCGGGCCGAACTCAGAACGGCTCGAAAGATGGGCGAGCAATTACTCGCTTTAGCCCAACACCTGAATGATCCCGACCTGCTCATAGAGGTACATCGAGCCTTGGGCAATACCTTGTTGTGGATCGGTGAGTTTGCCCATGCGCGAGAACACCTGCAAAAAGCCGTGGCGCTGCATAATCCAGAACAGCATACAGCCCTGGCGTTCCAATACGGTACAGACCCACGAACCGTCTGCTTGTTATATGAAACGCTGGCCCTATGGATTTTAGGCTACCCGGAACAGGCTCTACAGAAGAGCCGGGAAGCATTGGCACGGGCAGAAGAGGGCGCCCGCCAGCATAGTCTCAGTCTTGCGGCTGCTCTGAGCTGGACGGGCCTGCTGCATCAACTCCGCGGCGAAGCCGAGGTGACCTACGAGCGTGCCGTAGCCGGGATTGCCCTTGCGCAGCAGTGCGGGTTCCCCGATTGGGAGATGATCGGGACGATCTTCCGGGACTGGGCCACGGCCGCGCAATCGCATGACGAAATGCCTGTCGAGCAATTGCAAAAGGTGATAACCGCCTGGTGTGCCTCTGGAGCGGAGCTCCTCCGCCCCTACTTCCTTGGGCTTTTGGCCGAGCAGTACGGAAAGATCGGACGGAGTGAAAAGGGCTTAGCCCTCCTTGATGAGGCGCTGGCAGTCGTCAACACCAGTGCGGAGCGTTTCTCGGAAGCGGAGCTGTACCGACTGCGAGGGGAGCTGCTGCTGGTGCGGGATGCAAACAGGCTCTCAGCCCAGACGAGTACTCCCAGGTCAAACAGTGAGGCGGAAGGTTGTTTTCAAAAGGCCCTTTTTGTTGCCCGTCAACAAGGTGCCAAGTCATGGGAGTTGCGCGCTGCGACGAGCCTGGCCCAGCAGTGGTGCAAACAGGGCAAACGAGAGAGGGCACGACGGGTGCTGACAGAGACCACCGATTGGTTTACTGAAGGGCGTGAGACGCGGGACTTTCAGGCCGCTCAAGTCCTGCTTGCCGAATTGGTATAACGATTGAGAGGCAATACACTACAATGCAAAAGACACTGGGTATACTGAGCACGCTGCTGATGGGAGTCGGGATTACCGCTCACGCCGTCATGGCACAGGCAATCAAAGAGGAGGACTTGGGAGCGCAGGAAATCCAAGAGAGCCAAACGGCAGATTTGGAAGGGCAGGAAATCCAAGAAGGCCAAGCGGAGGTGGAAGACATGCCGCAGGCTGCGGAGGAGGAAACGCCGGCCGAAGCCTTTAGCGCCCAGGTATATACGCAGTTACCCGATACCCCGGAGGGCATCGGGGTGGATAGCCAAGGCAACCTGTATGCCTCGCTGTTTAATACTGGTGAGATCGTGCAGCTCAAAGAGGACGGGCAATACGTTCACATTGCCTGGGTTCCTACCGAAGCCGACAGCGGGCAAGGCCACGTCCTTGGCCTTGCCTCGGACAAAGACGATAACGTATTCGTGGCCTACAAGGCTCGCTCCAAGTACGACCGGGTCGGCGACCCACGCCACCCCGCCTGCCGGGATGCGACCGATGTGACGAGTGGAGTCTACCGGATTGATGCCGAAACGCGCGAGGTCACGCCCGTGGCTACCCGCGGGGATGGCTGGCCCTTTTGCTTTCCCGACGATGTTGCCATTGACGATGTGGGGAATATCTATTTGGCCGATTTGACCTATGCCGGGATTTGGAAAATTACGCTGGACGGTAGAGTCACCTTGTGGTCAGAGCATCCGCTGCTCCACTGGTCGGCGACGCCCTATTCCGGTTTTCCACTCGGGGTGAATGTCCTGGCCCTTGATGCGGGGCAGCGGAATATTTATGCAGCCACCAGCGGCGACCCGCTCGTGCTGCGGATCCCGATTCAGCCGGATGGCAGTGCTGGCGAGCCGATTGTGGTCTCCCGCGGGCATAGCCTCATCGACGGTATTGCCTTGGACGAGGAGGGGAATATTTATGTTTCAGAGATTTTTCGGAACGAAATTATTGGCCTGTCGCCTGACGGTAGTCGGCGGGTGGTAGTCGCGAATAAGCAATCCGCACCGCTGGACGGCAATGCCAGCCTCGTGGTCCATGCGGGCACACTCTATGTGGCGAATCTGGGTTTTGCTCATTCGCGGTGGCAGGATGCGGACAGGACGGTGGTTGCTATTCAGGGGTTTCCGCGGCCGTCTCAAGCGTCGGGAGAGTAGGCCCCACTCCCGGAGGGGAGCGCCTGAAAAATCAAAAGAAAAAGGGGCAGGATTTTTCCTGCCCCTTTTTGATTAGCCCGTGAGAAGTATATGTGGCTTAGTCTCTGCCGTGGCGCAACAGGTGGCCCGGGGTTGCGCCGGTGCAGTTGCCGTCTTCAAAGGTGACGTCACCGTTCACCATGATCCAGCGATAGCCTTCGGCGTACTGAACACGCCGCCACTCGCCACCCGGAAAGTCGTGGACGACCTTTGGCTTCTCGGGAGTAAGCTTCAAGTTCTCAAGATCGTAGACGACCACATCTGCTCGGGCACCTTCTTGCAGGACGCCGCGATTCTGGAAACCGGCGCACTGGGCGGGCATACCGCTCAGGCGATAGTGAGCTTCTTCAAGGCTCATAAAGCCAGCGTCGCGTACCATCCAAGTCAGCAGGTCAGTTGGATAGGCACCAATGGTGATGAACTTGGTATGTGCACCACCGTCTGACACTCCGGCCATACTGTACGGGGAAGACATCAACTCGGACACATAGTCCTGACGGACGTTGCGAGCAGGAGTATAGAATTCGGTTTCCAGATTCTCCTCAACCGCAATATCGAACATCGCGTCTATGACGTGCTTGTTCTCCATCTTGGCGACTTCTTCGACCGTCTTACCAATGAACTTTTCGAACTTCTTGTTCTTCACGGTTTCAACCGTAAAGTCCTTGAGCGATCCGGTCACGACCGGCGTATGTCCGGTATCGTATTCTGCGACCAAAGCCTGGCGAATGGCCGGGTTTTTGAGCTTTTCAAGCCGTTCGGCTGGCGTGCCCATGGTCACTTCACGCAGGACATCATTTCCGTCGAACAATCCTGACATATCGGCAAAACTGAAGTACAACCCTTGACGAAATGTCGCGGTCTGGTTGTAGATCTTGCGCCCGGCTTTGTTGGTCTTTTCCATCCAGCGCAGGATACGGCGATGGATGCTCGGCCGGTCGTCACGCGTCGCCGTGGCATTAAACAGAATCGGTCGGCCACACTCGTCGGCCAGACGATCGTAGAATCTCATATCGGCTTCAAAGTCCGGGCTGGATTGGGTGAGCTGGATAAAGCCTTCTCCCCGTTTCCTTAATACCCGCCCAAAGGCGAGCACGTCTTCGTCTGCCATGGTGTCCGTCACCATGGGTGTGCCGTCGTAGTCGCGCTGGACAGACACAAAGCCATCGCCCAAACGCTGGGCCGAGAATCCACAACCGCCAGCGTCCAGTGATTCATTCATAATCTGGCACATGGTCTGCTTTTCTTTGTCTGTGGCCGGACGACTCTTGGCCGCTTCGAGCCCCATGGTCCAGATCATAATCGGGGCAATGGGAACAAAGCTCAGGACGTTGATCCCTTTGGGCGTCCGGTCAAGAAAGTCCAGCCATTCGGGGAAGGTCTCCCATTCCCACTTCATGCCGGCTTTCATGGACTCGTACGGAATGGCTTCGACGCGAGACATGGTCAGCATGGCACGATCACGCATCTCAGGCTTCACCGGAGCGAAACCAAATCCACAGTTACCGAGCACGATCGAGGTGACCCCGTGCCAGCCAGACAGCGTGACATAGGGGTCCCAGTTGATCTGGGCATCGTAGTGGGTGTGCAGATCAATAAAGCCCGGCGCAACGACGAGCCCGTTTGCGTCCAGCGTTTTGGCCGCATCGCTCGGATTGAGCTTGCCGTTCGGCTCGATCTTCGCGATTTTGCCATCTTTAATCCCAACGTCCCCCATAAAGCGAGGAGTGCGGGAACCATCAACAATGGTGCCGCCTTGGATAAGTACGTCATATTCGGCCATAATATGCCCTCCTATATAGATCGGAAAAATTGAACGCTCACTCAGTCTCCACCGAACCATGCCATAGGCCGACTATGGCTGTCAACAAGACATGGCCTATTCTTTGGAGGGTGGCATATCAAGTGTAGGCACGAGAGAACTGACTGCCGTGTTGCTTACTCAAGCGGAAGAGTTGATAATATAAATACCCTAGGCTTATTTTCGGCCAGTGCTAAGTGGAAGGAGGGGTAGATGATGGGTAAAGTGGATGCACGAAGAGCCGGTGTCGTTCTGGGCCTCATACTGAGCATGGGCCTGACGACCATTTGGGTTCAGGCCCAAGAGCAAATACCAGGAGACGCCGCCGCGGCAGCGTCCGATCAAGAGGCGGTGGAGGCCGCTGAGCAGACGGGGCAAGCGGAACAAGAACAACAACCGCCAACCCTGACGCTGGCCCTGGCTGAGCAGTTTCTGGACGCTGCCAAGGCAGAAGCACTCAAGCAAGGCTGGACCATGAGTTTTGCCGTCGTCGATGTGAGTGGACGCCAGGTGGCGCTCATCCGTATGGATGGAGCCCGTTGGATGACGACCCAGGTAGCCCAGGCAAAGGCTTTTACTGCGGCAACGTTTCGGCGCCCTTCAGCAGCGGTAGAAGAGTTTGCGGAGCAACGCCCGGACTTATTTCAGAGTTTGACTCAGCTGATTGATGAACCCATGCTCCTCGCCGGTGGCGGACTGCCGATTATTATTGAGGGTATATTGCTCGGCGGCGTTGGGGCGAGTGGCGGTACTGAGGCTGAGGACATAGAC
>WTHD01000541.1 GCA_011523265.1 Candidatus Binatota bacterium | reverse complement strand
CAGGCCCGTAATTCCAACCAGCCAGATTTCCATAGGCCCGCGATTTTACCCGTGGAGGGGACGCGTGCCGCTATGGATTTCGCAGACGAACCTGCAACAGACGCCAGTCCCGTTCGCCGAGCATTGCGGGAGTCAGCCACACCCGCACCGTTGAACGCCGGCGCCACCCGGCAGCAACGCGGCGCAACGTAAGCCCGACCAGGCGGCGGGAAACGAAACCACGCCGGTGCAGCAATTCGGCCTTGTCCATTTCGCCGGTATCCAGCACCAGTCGCCAGTCGCCCGCAGGGGTGAGCCATACGGCCTCGATGCCCGGCGCAATCGCTCCTTTCCGGGCGCGGCGCCATTCAAGTGCGGCTCCGGCGATGACCTTGTCCCGCAGGGCTGCGTACAGGGCGTGCGCATCAACAATAGGCCCCCGTGCGGCGTTCACCAAAAAAGCGGTCGGCTTCATTTTTTTGAGTTGAGGCGTCGAGATGAGCTGGTGCGTTTCCGGACCGAGCGGAACCAGCACAACCACAAAGTCCGACTCGCTCAGCAGGGTGTCCATATCGACCCAGGTACACCCGAGCTGCTCCTCGGCCTCTCTGTTCTGACCACGATTATGGTAGATCACGCGCATCTCAAAGCCTTGCGCTCGCCTGGCAACTGCGGCTCCAATCCGCCCCAGACCGATAATGCCCAGCGTGGCATGATGAACGTCCGCCCCGAGAAAGACAAACGGACTCCACACCGGCCACTGGCCGGCACGCACGCGGCGTTCGCCTTCGCCGATACGGCGGGCGATACCCAGCATGAGCGCGAAGGTGAGGTCGGCCGTGGTTTCGGTCAGAACGCCCGGCGTGTTGGTCAAGACGATGTTGCGACGGGTCAGCGCCGGGACATCCACATTGTCATACCCGACGGCCATATTGGCGACAATCCTGAGCTGCGGCGCGCGGTCGAGCAGGTCGTCATCGATACGCTCCGTGACCATGCTCAGCAGGGCAACAGTGTCGCGCACCTCGTACAGCAAGGTCTCGCGCGAAACGGCTTGATCTGACTCCCAGACAGACAGGGCACCGCAGGTTCGCAAGGGAGCCAGCGCTGCTTCGGGAAGCTGACGGGTGACATAAATTTTCGGTAGTTGCTGGGCCATGGATATGCTCTCCTCTAGCGGAAGCACACAGAGGGTGGCATAGGCCCGCTTGAAATACTAGACTAAGGGCGAAGCACCGATTCGTCGTGAATAAGGAGTTGAGGAGTCAAGCAATGGACCAGCCCTCTGAGAAAAGCATTAAGCGCATGCGCGTCTACGTTGAAAAATACATGCAGAAAACCGGCACCTCAGGTCATCCGGAGCCCGAGGTGACCGAATCGGTGATTCTGGGTCTGGCCAATAATATCGACGAGGTCGGCCGGCCGCTCTGCCCGTGCAATTTTTATCCCGACAAAAAAGCCGAGGTCGAACGCAGTCGCGAGTGGGTCTGTGCCTGTGACGAAATGAAGAAATGGAAATACTGCCACTGCCTGCTGTTCGTGACACCCGAGGGTACGCCGATTACCGAGCATCTGCCCGAAGACCACGAGGGCCGTCAAATCTACGGCCTCGTCAAAGACCCGACGCCGGGCAAGGGCCGAGAGCTGGCGGATAAATCCTAGCAGAAAACGGCCGGGCCGCGGCACTCAGCTATCGGTGAAGTGATAGGTCAACTCCAGGCCGAACACCCGCCCTCTCATCAACGGCGAGAGAGTGCCGGTGGGCAGTTGAATGTCCGTCCCGAACCGCGCGTAGTCCAGCAGGTTCTTGCCGTACAGGCCGACCACCCACTGACTGTTGTCGATATGGACATCCACTCCGGCCTGTAACATCTTCTGCTGTCGGTTGAATCCGGTGTTGTCGTCGTTGGTATACTCTTTGTCGCGGTAGGCGTAGATGACGCGCGAGGCGAGCCGAGCGCGGGGACCGACGCGGATGTTGTGGAGCAGGCTCAGGTTATAGGTCCAGTGCGCGGCCCGCGGCGGTTCGAGGTCCTCGTCCTTGTCGTCCAGCTTGCCGTCCCGGTTGAGGTCGAACTTGACCGTGGTGTAGTCCGGCTCGACATAGCCGAGCGAGCCAAAAAAGACTAAGCCGGGGGAGAGAACCACCATCCCCTCCATTTCCAAGCCCCAGAATTCGGCGTCGGCCGTATTCCGAATCACCTGCACGATGTTCTGCACCGTCTGTATGGTCGGCCGCCCATCCACAAAGGTGATGACGGGGCGACCCGTGATCGGGTCCGGGGCAGGGAGGTCCTCGCCGAAAGCCAGTTCACGTTGCAGATTGTTGACGAAGTTGTAGAAAAACGACGCGTTCAGGCGGGCACGGTCGCCAAAGGTCTTCTTGACGCCGATTTCGAAATTGTCGATCTGCTCTTCGTCAAACCCCTCAGTCTCAAGATCGCGAGCGATCTCCAGGCCAAGCGCCTCCAGCCCGGCAATCTCCACGTCCGACAGCCCCTGGGTCAGATCGAAAAACGAGTCACGTAGATTATAGCCACCAGACCGGAAGCCGCGCGTCCAGTGGGCGTAGATCAGCGTCTCGGTGTCGAGCCGATAGGTCAGCCCGACCTTGGGCGACAGACTGTTCCAGCTTGCCCCGTCTTTGAAATGGATGGGACAGTCGGGGCCATCCACCGTGTGACACTGGATATCCCTGGTTCGGAGAATATTTGTGATCTGTGCGGCTTTCTCTTCATGAGTGTAGCGCAGCCCCAGGGTCAGCATCAGCCGGTCGGTCAGGTCGTAGTCTCCGGCCGCGAATAGCCCGAACGTCTCGACGTTATAGATACCACCGCCGTTGAATTCCAAGATGTCGCCACTGGTGTCACCGAACAGCCGCTGTTCGTGATAGTAAAGATCGTTCTGAAAATAGTAGAAGCCGGTCGTCAGGAAGAGCCGGTCGAAGAATAGCCCGCTGTAGCGCAACTCGTTGCTGAACTGCTCCGCAGCCTGGGCGCCGCCTCCATGGAAAAAGGTCAGCGGCGTCGCGTCGGTATCGCTCAGACCATCTCCCATCCCCTCACGCCAGCCGAAGATGTTGGTAATGGTCCCGTTACCGAATGGGATGTCCCAATCCGCCCGGGCGTTGAAGAAATTGATATAGGTCTTCAGGAAGCCCTCTTCGTTGACGGCGAAGTCGTGGCTGTCGCGCTTGAAATTGAACTGGGGATGGGACAGGCCGGCACCGTTGGTGTGCGTCTGAGCCGCGGGCCCGTCTTCGTCGAGGTCCTGATATTCGTAGCGGAGCGTGAAGCGCAGCGTGTCCCAGGGCTGCCAGGTGACGACCGGTCGCAGCATCAGCGTATCTCGCGCGCCAAATGCCTTCCCGTTGTGCTTGTTCTCAAACCAGCCCTGATCCTGATTGGAATAGATCGTGAAGCGGGTACGCAGGGGTCGGTCAGCGGGGCGTTGAACGTACCCGAGACGTACATATTCGGGGCTTTGCCGCCGCCTTCGACCGCGCTGCGGACCGTAGCCTCATAGTGGTCGGTGGGAGTTTTGGTGTTGACCAGGACGGCACCGCCCACCACGTTGCGCCCGAACAGAACCCCTTGCGGACCGCGTAAGACCTCGATGCTGTCCAGATCGAAGGCATCGTACAGCACCCCCGCGTTCGTTCCCAGGTAGATGCCGTCAACGAAGACACCGACCGTCGGATCGATGGACGGAATCGAGCTGTTGATACCCAGGCCGCGAATGGAGAAGTTCGCGAAACCGCGCGCCAGACCGATGTCATCGAAGGCCACATTGGGCATGGTGATCGTCAGGTCGCCCAGGTCGTGGAGCTTGAGGGCGTCAATCTGCTCGGAATCGAAGGCCGTCATTGACACCGGCACGTCCTGGATCATCGCCTCCCGCTTAAGGGCGGTGACCACCATCCCTTCCAGAGGCGTAACCTCTGTCGCTGGGGCAGATTCTTGCGGGGCAGTCTTGCCGGCGTCCGGCTGCGTATCCTGGGCCACTGCCGGAAGGGTGAGGAAGACGGCACTCAGTACCGTAACAAACGTCAGGTTCCGGACAGCAGACCAGTTTGCCGTCCAGAGCCTGGGAGTTTGATTGATAAAGTGCATGCGCCCTCCGATCTCAGGCATAATAATCCTTATCGGAGAGGATTTCTTACTGATTGTAAAGCGTCGCGACCCTCGGACAGGCCGTTCCACGTTCGGAGCGGTTCGTCCCGAATACTACCACGCTTCTCAGACGCCTGTAAAATGATACGTCAACTCCAGGCCAAAGATACGACCTTTTGCCAAAGGAGAGAAGGTGCCGCCGCCGAGTGCCGTCGGTAACTGCGTATCACCGCCGAACAGGCTGTAGCCCAGCAGGTTCTTGCCATACAGGCCGACCACCCACTGACTGTCGTTGAAGTGAATGTCCACCCCGGCCTGCAACCTTTTCTGTTGCCGGTTGAAGCCGAGGTTGTCATCGCTTGAGTATGATTTGTCCCGGTAGGCATAGATGACCCGCGAGGCCAGCCGGATGCGGGGACTGAGTTGCAGGTCGTTCAGCAGGCCCAGGCTATAGGTCCACTTTGCGGCCCGGGGGGGTTCCAGGTCCTCATCCTTCCCGTCCACTCTGCCGTCATTATTGAGGTCAAACTTGACCGTGGTGTAGTCCGACTCCACAAAACCGGCCGAACCGAACAGGCTCAGGCCGGGGGCCAGGACCAGACTGCCCTCCACCTCAAAGCCGTACAGGTCCGCGTCGGCCGTATTGCGGATCACCTGTACGACGTTGCCCTGCGTCACGGGTCTTCCGTCGGGGCCGATGACCGGTTCGCCGGTCGCCGGATTGAGCACCGGCAGCTCTTCGGGGAAAACCAGTTCGCGTTGCAGGTCGTCGATCAGATTATAGAAAAACGCGGCGTTGATCCGGGCACGGGTCCCGAAGGTTTTCTTGAAGCCGATCTCGAAGTTGTCGATCTGCTCTTCGTCAAAGGGGCCGGGGCCGAGGTCACGCGGGTCGCCCGGCAGGCCGAAAAACGTGTCACGCAGATTATAGCCGCCAGAGCGGAAGCCGCGCGTCCAGTGGGCATAGAGCAGGGTGTCGTCATCGTGCCGATAGCTCAGCCCGACCTTGGGCGACAGATTGGTCCAGGTTTCTTTGTCCCGGAAGTGGCTGGGACAGTCCGGACCGGTAATGATGTTGCACGGCGTTGCGCCGTTTCGGGTCAGATTGGTGATGTCGGCTTCCTTTTCCTCGTGGGTATAGCGCAGCCCCAGGGTCAGCGTCAGCCAGTCGGTCAGGTCGTAGTCCCCATTCATGAACAGCCCGAAGGTTTCGACATCCAGGTTGCCCCCGCCGCCTTGCCGGACTTGTCCGAAGGCGAGGGAACGAGACTCGTGATAGCCGATGTCGTTATTGAAGTAGTAGAAGCCAGTCGTCAGGAACAGCCGGTTCAAAAACAAGCCGCTATACCGGACCTCATTGCTGAACTGTTCCGACTGTTGCAAGGCTCCTCCGGCAAACAGCGGCAGGGGTGTCGCGTCGATATCACTTTGCGCGGTCCCCCCCGCATCTCGCCAGCCGAAGATGTTGGTGACCGTCCCGTTACCCAGCGGCACATCCCAGTCCAAACGCGTGTTGAAAAAGTGAATTTCCGATGTGAGAAAGCCTTCTTCGTCAATGGCGAAGTCGTGGCTGTCGCGGTCGTAGTTGGCAAAGGGATTGGCCCGACCGGAACCGTCGGTATGGTTCTGGGCCGCGGGCCCGTCGCCGTCGAGGTCCTGATATTCATAGCGGAGCGTCAGACGCAGGGTGTCCGTGGGCTCCCAGGAGATGACCGGCCGCAACATCAACGTGTCCTGCACGCCAAACGCCTTACCGGTATGTTCATTTTCGAACCAACCCTGATCCTGATTGGAATACACGGTGAAGCGTGCTCCCAGGGTCTCGGTCAGCGGAGCGTTCAGCGTACCCGCGACGTAGACGTTGGGCGCCTTGCCCCCGCCTTCCACTGCGCTGCGCACCGTAGCCTCGTAGCGGTCGGTCGGCGTTCTGGTGTTGAGCAGTACCGCACCACCGACGACGTTGCGGCCGAACAGCACGCCCTGCGGGCCACGCAGCACCTCGACAGCCTCCAGGTCGAAGGTGTCGTACAGCATCGTCGCGTTCGAGCCCATATACACACCGTCGATGAATACGCCGACCGTCGGGTCGATACCCGGAATCGAACTGTTGATGCCCAGACCACGAATGGAGAAGTTCGCAATCCCACGTGCCGTGCCGACATCGTCCAGGGACACGTTCGGCATGCGGATTGACAGATTGGTCAGGTCGCGCACCTTGAGGGCGTCCAACTGTTCGGCGTCGAAGGCGGTGATCGCTACCGGCACGTCCTGGAGCAGTTGTTCCCGCTTTTGGGCGGTCACCACAATATCTTCCAACATCATGGCGCTTGCGGAAGCCGCTTCTTCCGGCGCGGCCTCCTGGGCTGTGGCCGGGAGCGGGAAAGAACCGACGCTCAGCAGAAAGGTGATGAACAGGCTTGCCGGTTGGAATGCGGATGTTTTGGTAAGGCTCATAAATCCTCCGATCTCATACGGAAATCAGCCCTTCTACTGTGCCGATTTCTGGTGGCAAACGCCGATGTCAGACGCCTGTATAATTATAGGTCAGCTCCAGGCCATATGTCCGGCCTTTCATCAGCGGCGAAAAACTCCCGAAACCGGGGTTGACGAAATGGATACCGTGGGAGACCGCGTGCAGCAGGTTCTTGCCGTACAGGCCCACCACCCACTGACCGTTATTCACATGCACATCAATGCCGGCGTCCAGCTTCTTGAGTTGCCGGTGGAATCCGCTGTTGTCGTCCTGGTGATATTCTTTGTCCCGGTAGGCGTAATTGATACGCGAGTCGAGGCGGTGACGGGTGCCGATGGGCAGGGTATGGCGCAAGCCCAAACTATACGTCCAGGTGGGCGCGCGGATGAGATCAAGCGCTTCATCCTGTCCGTCCACCGCCCCGTCGCCGTTGAGGTCATGGCGGACTTCGGTCAGGTTCGAGTCGAGATAGCCCATTGACCCGTAAAGCACCAAGTTGTCCAGCAGCGCAAAAGAGCCGTCCAGTTCAACGCCGTAGATATCGACATCCGCGGTGTTCAGAAAATCCTGGACGACGCCTTCGGCTCCACCGGTCAACACGACGCGTTGCAGGTCCTGGATCATATTGAGAAACACCGCGCCGTTGAGACGCGCGCGCGTGCCGAGCGTACTCTTGAAGCCGAGTTCAAAATTGTCGGCCTGCTCCTGGTCGGTCGGGCCCGGGTCGGTGCCCTCCTTGGTAATGCGGACATTATAGTTGCCGGACCGAAAGCCCCGCGTCCAGTGCCAATACACCAGTATGTCGTCTGTGGGACGGAGGGTCAGGCCGATCTTGGGCGACAGACTGTCCCAACTCTTGTCGTCCTTGAAATGGCTGGGGCAGGCCGGGCCGCGCACCATATTGCAGCCCGGAGCAGTTAAATCTGTTTGACGGTTACGCTGCATATAGGAGACGTCTGCCTCCTTTTCCTCAGCGGTATAGCGCAGTCCGCCGGTCACGGTCAGCCAGTCGGTCAGATCGTAGTCCATGTTCAGGAACAGACCCAGCGTGTCCACCTCGTAATAGCCGCCGCCAAACTCGTTCCGCGTCGCGCCTGGGACACTTCCCTCAAATTCGCGCCATTCGTGATAGTCGAGATCGTTGGTGAAATAGTAGACGCCGGTGGTCAGGTGCAGCCGGTTGAAAAACCGCCCGGTGTAGCGCAACTCGTTGCTGAATTGTTCCGACTCCTGCTGGGTACCCAGGTTGAATTGGGACAGCGCAAAATCGGCTTGGCGGTTCGTGGGCAGGCCGTCAAGGTCGCTGAGGGCGTCGCTCTGCGTGGCGCGCCAGCCGAAAATATCGGTCAGCGTGCCGTTGCCGAACGCCACGTCCCAGTCCAACCGGGCGTTGAAGAAATGCACCTCGGCATCGAGGTAGCCATCGTCATCGACAAAGAAGTCATGGTCGCGTCGGTCATAGATGGCCGTATTCTGTGACGCTGCTCCGTCGGCGTTCAGACTCTGGTATTCATAGCGAAGCGTCAGGTCCAGCGTGTCGGTGGGTCGCCAGCGAACGACCGGACGCAGCATCAGCGTATCCTGGGCGCCGAACGCCTTGCCGTCACGCCTGTTCTTGAACCAGCCCTGGTCCTGGTTGGAGTACACCGTGAAGCGCGTGGTCAGCGTGTCGGTCAGCGGGGCGTTGAGGGTGGCTGATGTAAAAAAATTAGGCGCTTTGCCGCCACCTTCCACCGTGTTGCGGATCGTGGCTTCAAACTGGTCGGTGGGAGCTTTGGTGTTAATCAGCACCGCCCCGCCTACTACGTTGCGCCCAAACAGCACGCCCTGCGGCCCGCGCAAGACCTCAATGCTCTCCAGGTCGAAGGCGTCGTACAGCATGACCGAATTCGTGCCCATATAGATACCATCGACAATCACACCGACGGTCGGGTCAATGGACGGCACGGAACCGTTGACGCCCATGCCGCGAATCGAAAAGTTTGCAGTTCCGCGTGAGGTGCCGATTTCATCGAAGCCCACGTTGGGGATGCCGATGGTCAGATCACGCAGGTCGCGCGCTTTTGCAGTTTCGAGTTGCTCGGAGCCGAAGGCGGTAATCGACACCGGCACGTCCTGGATCGACTGCTCGCGTTTCTGGGCAGTCACGACGACATCATCGAGCAGCAGGGCGCTTTCGGGGGTGTCATGTGCGGATTCGGCGGAATCCTGAGCATGTACCGCCACCGGTAGTGTGGCGGTCCCCAGCAGCAGGAAGACAGTGAGCACGGCCGCATACCGGCCGACAGGCATCGAATGGTTTTCATTCGCCACATCGATAGGGCATATAGTCGCCTCTGTTTGCCGACACATATGGAAAGAACTATCCGAAAGGTTGGTGGGGTTTCAGTTTGAAAAATTCTAACCAGGAAAAACAACAGCCTCTCTGTACTACTCTTGAAATGCGTGCTGTTTGCATCCGAAAGTGCCTAGCCGAGTACAGATGGCCTGTCAATGTTCCCTACCGCCACACCCCCATCAGACGCTTGTAAAGTAGCAGGTCAGTTCCAGGCCATATACCTGGCCTTTTGACAATGGCGAGAAGGCGCCTCCTAGCCCATTGAAGCCGTGCCTGACTTGGTCCAGCAGGTTCTTCCCGTACAGACCGACCACCCACTGACCGTCGTTGATATGCAGGTCCACGCCAGCCTTCAGCATTTTCAACTGTCGGTTGAAACCGAGATTGCTGTCGGTGTTGTATTCCTTGTCCCGGTAGGCGTAATTGATCCGAGAGACCAACCGGTAGCGGCTGCCGATATCCAGCGTGTAGAGCAAACCCAAGCTATACGTCCAGGTCGGCGCGCGCGGCGGTTCCAGGTTCTTGTCTTTCCGGTCCACCGCGCCATCGCGGTTCAGGTCGAATTTCACCTCGGCATATTCCGTGTCGATATAGCCCATCGCAGCTCGCAGTATGAGGTCTTGGGCCAGCGCAAAAGAGCCTGCCAGTTCAATCCCGAAAATATCGGTATCCGCAGTGTTACGGATCACCTGGGCGAAGCCCCCGTCGGGCAGGCCGAATGCGACTTCGCGCTGCATGTCTTCGATCTGACTGAAGAAAAGAGCGCCGCTGAGACGGGCACGCCCACCGATGGTGCTTTTGAAGCCCAGTTCGTAATTGTCGATCTGCTCTTCATCAAAGGGGCCGGGGCCAATGTCGGGATGGGTGTTACGTAGATTATAGCCGCCGGAACGAAAGCCGCGCGTCCAGTGGGCATAGATCAAAGTGTCGTCATCGTATCGGTAGCTCAGCCCGACCTTGGGCGACAGATTGGTCCAGGTTTCTGTGTCTCGGAAATCGCTTGGACAGGCCGGACCATGCACGATATTGCACGGTGTGAGGTCCAAGACAATGGTGGTGACGTCGGCTTCTTTTTCTTCACGGGAGTAGCGCAGCCCGGTGCTCAGCGTCAGCCAGTTGGTCAGGTCGTAGTCCCCGGCCATGAACACCCCCAGCGTGTCCACGTCGTACAGGCCACCACCGTTCTGCACTCTGGCTCTGCCTGAGGGGTCGTCCGTCAACTGACGGCGCTCATGGTAATCGCTCGCATTGGTAAAATAGTATAACCCGGCGACCAGTTGCAGACGATCGAAAAACACCCCGGTGTAGCGCAGCTCATTGCTGAACTGTTCCGCACGGAGCAGAGTCTCCGCGTTGCGTATGGCAGTTGTAGAAGCCAATTCATCCACGGAATTCAGGGCATCGACCTGCGCGTCCCGCCAGCCAAAGATGTTGGTGACCGTACCGTTGCCCAGTACCACGGCCCAATCCAGTCTCGTACTCAAAACGTGCATCCTCGTGTCCAGGAAGCCATCGTTGTTGACCGAGAAGTCGTGACTCCGACGGTCGAAGCGGACGGTGTTCTGGACCGCAGCGCCATCGCCGTCGCGGTCCTGATACTCGTAACGGAGCGTCAGACTCAGCGTGTCCAGAGGTTGCCAGGAGAGGACCGGCCGCAGCATGAGGGTGTCCCGCGCGCCGAACGCCCGGTCGTCGTACTCGTTCTCGAACCAGCCCTGATCCTGATTGGAATATATCGTGAAGCGGGTACGCAGAGTGTCGGTCAGCGGGGCGTTGAGCGTGCCCGACACGTATATATTGGGGGCCTTCCCGCCACCTTCCACTGCACTACGGACCCGCGCTTCATATTGGTCGGTCGGAGCCTTGGTGTTCAGCAGAACCGCCCCGCCGACGACGTTGCGGCCAAACAGCACGCCCTGTGGGCCACGTAAAACCTCTATACCTTCAAGGTCGAAAGCGTCGTACAGGACCATGGCGTTGGTCCCCATATATACGCCGTCAACGAACACGCCGACCGTCGGGTCAATCGTCGGGATCGAACTGTTAATGCCCAGACCACGGATCGAAAAATTCGCCGTTCCACGCGACATACCGATTTCATCGAGCCCTACATTGGGGATGCCGACCGTCAGGTCACCCAGGTCGCGCACCTTGAGAGTGTCAAGCTGGTCAGCGTCGAAAGCGGTAATCGACAGCGGTACATCCTGGATCAGTTGCTCCCGCTTTTGGGCGGTCACAAGGATGTCTTTTAGTCGTGTGACTCCTCTCTCCGGGTCAGGTTTGCCGAAATCCTGAGCATGTGTTGGCGCTGGCAACGTGGCAGTTCCCAGCAGCAGGAAGACACTGAGCGAGATCAGACGCAGGCCGAAGCACTCTGAAGTGAGGCTCATTCGGAAGGAAACGTTTCTTTCCACACTCATCTGATGAGACCAACTGTCGGTCGTGTCTCAGTTTGAATCCTTTGGCTTTCGCTCTTGTATGAGGAGCTGGGACTCCGCTCTTGGTTCCGCCGAAATAGAGGCTCTCATAAACGATTCGGCCGCTTCTGTCGCTACCAAAATGGGTAGCAATCACCAAAAAAATGCCGCGGGTACCGAAGAAATGCGTCCGGCGCACCGGGAGGAACAAGGCGACGGGGGGCGAGGAGAAAAAATTCCAAAGTGCGACACTACCCAACTGTCGCGTGCCTTGCGCCTAATCAGCGGCCTAGTATAGCATGCGCTCGAATCTCACAAAGGAGGACAGCATATATGCAAGTTGGATATTTCGCGATTGGCATTGGGCTGGGAGCAGACCCCGAGGTGGTCAGCGTGACAGCGCAGACCGCTGAGCAAGCAGGCTTTCATTCCCTCTGGGCGCCCGAACACGTGGTTTTACTCGACCAGTACACCTCAAAATACCCGTATTCAGCCGATGGTCGGCTGCCCATGCCAACCACGCAGATCGATATTCTCGATCCCTTTACTGCGCTGACGTATGCCGCCGCGCAAACCAAAACGATCCGCCTGGGAACCGGCATTTGCCTGGTGCCCGAGCGCAATCCGGTCGTCACCGCAAAAGAAGTCGCCAGCTTGGATAAGCTGTCGGGCGGGCGTTTTGATTTCGGTGTGGGTGTGGGCTGGCTGGCTGAAGAGTTTACCGCGGTGGGCGTCCCCTGGGAACGCCGGGCGCAACGCACGCGTGAGTATCTCAAAGTTATGAAAATGCTGTGGACCGAGGAAGAGTCTGAATTCAGCGGTGAGTTTTGTAGCTTCCCCAAAGTTCGTTCGTATCCCAAGCCCGTCCAGACCCCGCATCCGCCGATTATTTTCGGTGGCGAGAGCAAACCCGCTCTGCGACGTGTCGGGGAGGTCGGCGATGGCTGGTTTGGAGTGAACGTCACGCCCGAAGCGGCCAAAGAGCATATCGAGCGGATGCAAGGCTATGCCGAGGCGGCCGGACGCGACCACAGTCAGTTTCACTATGCCGTCTCCACGGGTATCGGCATGCCGATTACCCTGGATGAGGTCAAACAGTTCCGCGACCTGGGCGTGCATCAGATCATTGTTGGGGGATTTCCCGAAAGCGCGGACGCCGTCAAGAGCGATATAGAGAAGCTGGCCGAACAGGTTGTTGTGCCGGCGGCGAACCTCTAGGGGGTTCTACAGCGATGCCCGAATAGGGAACGCAGCGCTTGAGAGGAGAAACACGATGAGCCGACTGTACGGCGAGCGGCACCGCGCTCTGCAAGACCGGTTTGCAACGCGCAAGCTGGCGGACCGGGTGGAAGAGGCGGTGGTCAAGACCGCAATCGGCAAGGGCGATAAAGCCTTTATCGAGTCGCGGGATATGTTTTTCCTCTCAAGTATCGACCATCAGGGCCGGCCCACGGTCTCGTATAAAGGCGGCGACCCCGGCTTTATCAAAGCGATTGACGAGCAGACGGTCGTGTTCCCCAGCTATGACGGCAACGGCATGTTTTTCTCGATGGGGAATATCGCGGGCAACGCCGAAGTCGGCCTGTTGTTCATCGACTTTGAGACGCCGAACCGGGTCCGCCTGCAGGGCCGGGCAAGCGTCTCGGCCGATGATGTGCTGATAGCCGAATACAAAGAGGCCGAGCTGATCGTTCGGGTGCAGGTGTCCGAAATCTGGACCAACTGTCCCCGCTATGTCCACCGCTACCAGAAAGTTGCTCCGTCCCGGTACGTTCCGCGAGCGGCGTGTGAAACCCCGCTCGCGGAATGGAAACGTATAGACATGCTACAGGACGTCCTGCCGCCGAAAGATCAGGGCCGAACAGAAAAGGCGGGCGGCACCATCTCCATGCAGGAGTGGGCGGAAAACGCCAGGGCCGGCAAAGGCTAACGCGTTTCAGATACGGTCCAGCCACAACTAGGCGATGGAGTTTGACCATCGGACCTGTGCCAGTTGTCCAACCGTCCCAAGACCGGGTAGTGTCTCACTTTGAAACTTTTGACCAAGAAGAACGGGGTAGTCCGCCTTCTCCCTCGCTCCCCCTCAGGAATCGTGTTCTCTTCTCGGCTCCCGGACTCAGCGCTGACGCATGTCCGGTAGGCTGCTCACCCCCTACCACGGCTCCTCCCCGGTTGTCCCTAGAGGGTGTTCTGCACTTTGAGGGTTAGGGGGCTTATGCTGCGGGGATGGAA
>WTHD01000430.1 GCA_011523265.1 Candidatus Binatota bacterium | reverse complement strand
TCAGGTGTCCGTCCAGCCCTGTTACGTTCTCGGTCTTCGCCTTCGAAGACAATGTGGCGGATGCGGACCGGGCGAAACCCCTCTGTGACCTGAACCGTTGTGCCGTCCCGCTTTTTTTCGAGACGCGGGAGACGCTCCACATATGCCTTGTCTATCCGCTCGTGCCAGAGGGTTGAAGGTTCGTTGGCGTGACAATCAGCTGACACCATGAAGTATTTGTCAGGATCCTCAGCCCGGGCGGTACGGGACCAGCCGTTTGCGCCGGGAGTTTCGGTGCGCCAGGCCCAGGGATTCGATTGATTGTGGGCCGCATGAGATGCACTCATCGTGTCCTCCTTTTGGTGGGTCAGGTCCTATCAATGAGCTAAGGTAAACGGTCTAGCGACCGGTCGGAAAACCCGCTATCATCGACCTCTTCGGATTCGGGTTGTTGCACCATGTCTCTTTCCTCTGCGGGGGTATTATGTTGATATGGTGGAACTTTTTACATTTTTGATTCAATATGTCAATTTTGTCAAAATGAGCCGATCTATACAAGCACATGATGTACTCGCTGTTTTCGTCAATTTCGGATTTCGGAAAACTTCCATGGCAGAGATTGCGCAGGCTGCCGGCCTTTCGCGGCAAGCTTTGTACTACCGGTTTGATTCCAAGGAGGCGGTCTTAAAATGGGTGCTCACCACGATCACTGGAGAGTCGCTCAAAGACACGGAAGCGATCTCATCCGACGAGACAAAACCTCTTCCTGACCGACTCGTGCAAATGTACGATACGTGGGCCGGCCAACATCTGGATGTCCTGCGTCATACGCCGAACGGCAGAGAAATCTTCAGTGTGGGCTACCGTATGATGGAGTCGGATGCCGACAGCGAGGCATACCAGGCTGAGAAGAAAGTCATGCAGCAGATCGCGGCACTCCTTCGCAAGAGTGGCCTTGCGAAATCGCCGGCAGCCGCGCGAGACATGGCGTTTGCTCTGAACTGCGCCTCGTCAGGATTGATGCTGATCGCAGAAAGCCGGGCGGATTATGTCGCGGGCATAAAAAGAGTCGTTTCAGCGATACTCGCGAAGAGCTAGAGCACTTCACCCTTATGTGTAGCCGTGTAGGTCGGGTGAGCCGTAGGCGTAACCCGACAGCCCGTACTTGTCGGATTACGCTCCGCTAATCCGACCTACTACTGATCCACCGCAGCGGCACGGCTTCTCAGGGCTCTGCGGAAGGTTGCTCCGTCGTACAGAACCATTGATAGCTCTCGACCAAATTGCAGAACTCCACCCAAACCGGATCCTCACCAAATTGCAGCATCGTATCTTTATCTGCACGCTCTTTTAACGAGTGGGGAAAGTGATTGATCCACAGTACGCGCTTTCGCTGACCATCGTCACGCACGGCCCAGAGATGCGACCGCCCCCCGCTCTGTTTGATCCCTTCGTGTTGTTGACGCACATTGTGGAGGAGCGGCTCCCAGTTGACGGTCAGGACATCAAAGATGTTCACCCCGAAATAAGGCGCCGGGGTACTCGTAAACTGTTCGGCGAAGACCACGGCCCACGCTTTTCTTTCTGACGCAGGTATAGGCATGCTCTTTCCTCCCTCCAGCAGCAGCTCCCCCGGCGTGTTGATCCGCTCGTATGACACATGACGAATGTAGAAACGCCTTGAGAGCCGCACGGATGAATTTTATAGGTTATCTGAACGTAATTTTGTCAGCCTCGCTCACCCGTAATCCATAATCTGCCCTCCTTGTTCTTCATAGGCCGCCCAAGCTTAACACTGTGGGTGTTAGACGCAGGAGGAAAGAGGCGAACCCCGCCGCTAGGAACTCGTATCGGTCAGATCTCGCACCTGATCGGTCGGCCGCACGACCTCCGCAGAAACAGGCATGCCCGGCGCCTCGTAGCCCCCGCTCAGCCGCCACGTCGCGTATCCCAGTTGCGCCCGCAAGGCCGGCGAAAAGGACTCCATGATGTCGTCCGGGGTCGACAAAAAGGCATTCACAAACGGCCGCAACCAGGGACGGCAATAGTACGAGGAAACCGCCAAGCGGGTGCGATCAGCCGACAGGCTCTTCCCCGCCCCATGGACCAAGCGCCCTTCGAACACCATACAGGTGCCTGCCGGAGCAGTCGCCGGGATGCTGCCGGCCGGATTCTCCCCGACTCCATTGCCAGCGACCCCGAGCCCTTCATACACGCTGGCCACTTGCTCTGGGCTCCACCGATGGCTACCGGGCACCACCCGCGTCGCCCCATTCTCTTCCGTAAACTCGTCAATCATAAAGAACGCATTGGCCACCAAGGCGAACGTGGCCGGGACGCCGAACAGAAACTGATCCATGTGTAAGCCTTGGGCCTTGGAGCCGGGCACGATTTGCAACCCGCAGATGTTTGAGATCAGAAAACCATCGCCGAGCAAGTACTCTATCAGGTCGTCAACCACCGGCTGCAGGACTGTCTTTTGGTAGATCTCGCCTTTGTTCAGCAGGTTGCACACGGCATGGACTCCCGTGGGACTGGGGAGGCCGCGGCCAATCCGCGCTTCCGCTTCCCATTGGCGCTCAAATTTCTCGCGCAGCACGGTCCGATCGGTGGGGGATATGGCATCGGCCACCAGACAGTAGCCGTGGGCATCCAGATCGGCTTGGAGTTCTATGAGGTCGCGCGTGGGGGTTGGCAAGGGGCGATCTGCGACCACTGCTTTATCAGCAGATCTGGTCCACAATTCCTGACGATATGTTCCATCTAATTCAGAGGTCAGGGGACGGTTTGTAGCCATAGCGTTATCCTCCCTGGCTGATT
>WTHD01000090.1 GCA_011523265.1 Candidatus Binatota bacterium | reverse complement strand
ATGTGGGTACGCGGGTAGGCGTCCACACACACGGCAACGGCCGCGTACGTGTCAACGGCCTCGGCCTGAAGACCGAGTCGCTTGGAGGTGGGCAAGCGGCCTGTGGCGTACATGATGATATCGGCCTCAAGCTCACTCTGGTCGTTCAGCGTGGCCTTGATTCCGTGCGGAGTTTTTTCGATCCGACTCACATCCGCGTGAAAGCGTAAATCCACGCCACGTTTACGCATTTCGTCAGCCAGGACCTGTCTGACATCGGTATCAAAGCCGCGTAGGAACAGCTCACCCCGATAGAGTTCGGTCACCTCTGAGCCCAAACCATGAAAGATGGTCGCAAACTCGACCGCAATATAGCCGCCACCCACAATAATCACGCGTTTGGGCAGCGCATCCAGATAAAACGCTTCATTTGAGGTAATGGCATGCTCGATACCCGGAGTCTGGGGAAAAGTCGGCCAGCTTCCGGTCGCAACCAGAATATATGCCGAGGTGTACTGCTGGCCGTCCACCTCTATGGTGTGGTCGTCGACCAGGCGTGCCGTACCCTCAATGATTTTCGCGCCCGCGCCTTCAAGCAGATTGCGATAAATGCCGTTCAGACGGTTAATTTCTTTGTCTTTATTCTGAATCAGCTTTTTCCAATCAACCGTTCGCTCTCCGACCGTCCAGCCAAAGCCGGCGGCGTCCTCGAAATGGTCCCGAAACTCGGAAGCGTACACGAGGAGTTTCTTTGGAATGCAGCCCACGTTGACGCAGGTTCCACCCAGATAGCGCTCCTCAACAACCGCGGTCTTGGCCCCATACGAAGCCGCAATCCGGCTCGCCCGTACACCGCCGGAACCGGCCCCCATCACAAAGAAATCGTAATCGTAGCGACCCATCTTTATCTTACCCCCTCACAATGTAGCGGCGCACATCACACCGGATAATGCCGGCGAATGCAAGCAAGGAGGGCAAGGGAAAATTGATAGGCCCCCTCTAGTCTGGCAAGTACAGGAGAAAGAGCCTATTGTTATTTTCAGGTGTCACATGAAACTCACTCCACTCTTTTTGTCAATTCTCACAGCATGCGTGCTGTATCACACCGTCGCCCATACACAGCACGCTCCCCTTCCCGACCCGACGGTGAAAGACTTCCATTTCCAGTTTGTCCCGCAAATGAACAATAACTTCGCCCTGGACTTGTACACTCACGTCGCGAAAGACCGCCCAGGACAGAACCTCTTCTTCTCGCCCTACTCCATTGTGAGCGCCCTGACGATGACCGTCGAAGGGGCGCGGGGCGAGACCGCCCTTCAAATGGGAACTGTCCTCCGCTTTCCCGAACAGGCGAGACGTTCCGATGACACCGGAGTCCCCTGGGATACGGCGAGCATTCATACGGAGATGGCGACGCTCAAACGGCTTCTTTTAGGGGAAGACCGTCCATATGAAATCAATGTCGCTAACTCTCTCTGGCTGGAACAGACCTACCCCTTTCGCCCCCAATTTCTCGCAATCCTCAACGAGACGTATGGCGCGGCGGCACGCCAGGTCGACTTCATATTCAATTCGGACCCCACTCGGATTCAGATCAATGACTGGGTTGAAGAGCAAACGAAAAACAAAATTAAAGACCTTCTTGCGCCAGGGACAATCGATGCGGACACTCGTTTCGTTCTCGCCAACGCGATTTACTTCAAAGGCAATTGGACAGATGAGTTTGACGAGAGCGAAACCCAACCGGAAGACTTTACTCTGCTGGATGGATCATCGGTTCAGGTTCCCTTGATGTCGCAGCGTTCCTTGCGCACTCATTATGCCGAGCTAAGACCGGATGGGACTCTGAATACCCCTGTGCTGAACGAGGACCTGTCATCATTCGACAGACCACCCAATCCCGACGGTTTTCAGATTCTGGAGCTTGAATATCGTGGTAGAGATTTAGCTATGGCCATTCTCCTGCCGAAAAAACACGCCGGACTGCCCCCTCTTGAAAAAGAGTTGACGACCGACAGGCTCACTCAGTGGCTAGATGCAGCAGAGAGGCGAAAGGTGCATGTCTTTCTTCCAAAATTCAAGCTGGAAGAGAAAATATCCCTCAAGCAAACGCTGTCTGCTATGGGCATGCCGAAAGCATTCGAGCCCAACGGGTTCCTCGGTATGAGTGATGCAGCCGATGCATGGCAGCTCTATCTCTCACATGTCGTTCATAAAGCCTATGTGGATGTCAACGAGGAAGGGACTGAGGCCGCGGCCGCAACAGCTATAATGGCAAGGGCTATGGGTGCAAGGATCGAACCACCCATTCCAACATTCCGAGCAGACCGCCCATTTCTCTTTCTCATTCGGGATACACGAACTGGGACAATTTTGTTTCTCGGACGGATGATGCGTCCACCACAATAGTTGGTTCAGTGCTGCGGGGTGCAGACAAAGCAGGGCGGAGTCTGACCGACGGAGCAGGGAGCCGATTGACACACCCCGAGCGGCCCGCCCGGAAGCTGGCACTGCATACCGATTTGAGAGCATGTGGTCGGTGGAGTGGATTCGATCGAGTCGGGCAGATTACAGGCAGAAAGCAGAAGCAGGACGATGAGGGACAGCATCAACATCTTCCTGCTTTAGAGAGAAGGCATACAGGCTGGGGCAGGACCCCTACTCCCCGCCCTTTGGTCCGTAAAAAATCGCCCACAGCATCAGACCCTCGGTAAAGTCTTCAAAGCGATGCTCGGCCTGGGCCGGGACAAACAGCATATCGCCAGTCTTGAACGGGTGGCGTTCGTCATCGACGATGAGCGTCCCGCTGCCGTTCATGGGAATATAC
>WTHD01000002.1 GCA_011523265.1 Candidatus Binatota bacterium | reverse complement strand
GTTTGCCGCCATGCTGTCGCTGCCCCATCCCACGGACTGTCCGCCGCTGGTCGGTACCCCGCAACAGCAAAAGCAGAAGATACAGGAAACCCTCGTGACCTGGCTGCTGCAAGAGGCCGAGCGGCAGCCCCTGCATTGCGTGGTCGAAGACCTGCACTGGGCCGACCCGTCTTCACTTGAATTTCTCGGCCTGTTGATCGAGCACATTCCCAGGGCGCGCATTCTGTTGCTGCTGACCTATCGTCCCGAGTTCAAGCCCCCGTGGGCGCTGCGCTCGCATATGACCCAGATGATGCTCAGTCGCCTGCCCCGTAAACACATCGAGGTCATGATCTCCAACGTCAGCAGAGGGAAGAGCCTTCCCACCGAGGTGGTTGAACAGATCGCCAGCAAAACGGACGGTGTTCCACTCTTTGTCGAAGAACTGACCAAGATGGTCCTGGAATCAGATTTTCTTCAAGAGGAGTCTGAGCGTTATGCCCTGGTCGGGCCGCTCCCCAATCTGGCCATTCCAACCACGCTGCAAGACTCGCTCATGGCCCGCCTGGACCGACTCGCTCCCGTGCGGGAGATCGCCCAACTCGGCGCAACCCTGGGACGGGAGTTCTCCTACGAGCTCATCAAGGTCGTTTGTACGCTGCCGGAAGCGGACCTCCAACAGGCGCTGGCGGTGCTGGTTGAGGCGGAAATCCTGTACCAGCGCGGGATTCTGCCCAATGCCGAATACACCTTCAAACACGCCTTGATCCAGGATGCCGCCTACCAGTCTCTGCTGAAGAGCAGGCGCCAGCACTACCATGAACAGATCGCGCGGACACTGACCGCGTATGTCTCGGTCAGCGGCGATATCCATCCCGAATTACTGGCCCACCACTACACGCAGGCCGGACTGAAGGAAGAGTCGCTGTCCTATTGGTATCAGGCCGGAGAACGGGCCGTGAGGCAGTCCGCAAACGAGGAGGCCATTGGTCATCTGCAAACCGGTCTGGCCCTGCTCGATACCCTGCCGCTTAGCCCGCAGCGTCAGCGACACGAGTTAGCCTTCCAGACCGCCCTGGGGCGGTCCTTGATGGCCGCCCGTGGCTCGGCCGCATCAGAAGTAGAGCAGGCGTACAGCCGAGCCCAGGGCCTGTGTGAACAGTTCGGGGACAGGGACCAACTCTTCACCATCCTCCGGGGGATGTGGGCTCATCATCTTGTCCGTGGTGCGCTCCAGCGTGCGCGGGAACTCGGAGAACAACTGTTGGTGCTGACCGCCGGGACGACGGACGCCCTGGTGCATGCGGAGGCGCGCTTTGCCTTGGGTGGCACCTTCTTCTGGCTCGGCGAGCCGGAGGCCAGCCGCGCCCATATCGGACAGGGACTCCCGCATACCAGACAGCTGGACGACGCTGCCGCCTATATGTTTGGCCAGCATCCAGCGGTCGGGTGTCTGAGCTACGAGATATTGAGTCTGCTGATACTGGGCTATCCCGAGCAGGCCCAGCAGCAGTGGAATCACTCTCTGGTGGATTCCGCGAAAGAACGTGGGCATCCCCTGACCCTTGTCTATGCGCATTTTTTCGAGGCCGTGTTCGCCCAGCTCCGCCAGGAGGTACCCGGTGTGCGCACGCACGCCCAGGCGGTGATGCAACTGGCGCACGAGCAGGGCTCTCCCTATTGGTCGTCCATGGGCACCGTTCTGGAAGGCTGGGCACGCGCCGCCCAAGGAGAAGCCGCTGGGGGGATCACCCAGATTCAACACGGACTCCAGGAATTTCGGAAGACGGGCGCTGCCCTGGCCCTGCCCTATTTTCTTGGTCTGTTCGCCGATGCCCATGCCCAAGAAAGTCAGGCAGAAGGACTGGGAGCACCGCTGATCGAAGCGGGTCTGACCAGCCTGAATGAAGCCCTTACCTGTAGTGAGCGGACGGGTGAGCGCGTCTACGCCGCCGAGTTGTATCGGCTCAAAGGCGAGCTGTTATCCCAACAGACCAGAATGACGGGTCGCGCCTCCTCTCGCCCTCCCGACTCTTTCGTGCATATAGAGGACTGCTTTCAGCACGCGCTCAGCATCGCTCGTCGCCAGCAGGCCAAATTCTTTGAGTTGCGGGCCGCAATCAGCCTGAACCGTTTTTGGCGAGAGTGTGAAGGAGCACAGGCCACGGTGCAGCAAAAGCGGCAGGCTGCCCGGCGAGACCTGCAACAGGTCTATGACTGGTTCACAGAAGGGTTGGACACCGACCTGCTGCGCCAGGCCCGCGAATTGCTAGATACTCCTCCTCCTAATGAGCCGGTATTAAGAGAAAAAGAGTAGACGTGCCCAGCATCTGCCTGTGTATTGGAGGGCACGTTTACTCTTTGGGACGTGAGTACCCGCCCGGGTGACGAAGCCCCTGAAATCCCCGTCTTGACCCGTCCGCCGCACTTGCGCTAATCCGACCAAAGTGGTTCAGAAATCCACATATGACCGTGGAGTAACAAACCAGCTCATCCGCAGCATGGGGGTAAAGTTTCGCAAAGAAATTCTCCGGCCGGTTGGTCCCACCCCAACCCGTCTTCCGGTCAATCAAGCATTTTCCCTTGCGGCCACTCATCTTTTCTGGACGCTTCCGGAGCATATTCGACGCTTTTCTTCTCGGGCTACCCCGCAGGTGATTGCCCAGAGGAGCGGGCGACTCGACACTACTCTCTCTCCGTTGGCCATCTGGATGTTTGGATATTCCTTCCTGGTTGGGCGAGAGGTTCTGCTTGATTTTGGGGCGATCAAAGCCAGCGACCATGCCGAGGATATTGAACTGGTCTTAGACTGCTGGAACCAGTGTGCAGCCATCTCGCGAACCGACGGACATCAGGATAACAGCGAGGCCGGCTGGGCGAACCCGTATCTCTCCAGGGAAATCGTTCAGCAACTGTCCACCATGCTGATTCCCGTTGATGCCGAAATGCGACGGGTGACCGAACAATTTCTGGCCGCGCTCGAATCCTACACCTTTATTGTGAATGCGGAGGCATATCTCGGGACGATTGATTCCGGCCCTTACCCGCTGAGTACGGATCGCCTGCTTATTGTCCGTCATTTTTTTGATCTGACCGGCCGGTGGTATCCGTGGCATGACCGCGCGGTTGAGTTTCCATATCCGACCTGCATCCTGGCTTTTACCCTCGACCCCGAGGAGTTTCGGACGATCAGGCTGAGCGATCGCGCCGCCCTGCTTACCTCACCCAGGGATTATTGGGCACGTATCCAAGAACTCGTTCTGGTCCGTCTCGACCGCACCCGTCCCGAGCCCCTGCCTTTTACTGACCTGGATCGTCTCACCCGGGCCGCAAAAAAAATAGCGCCACGCATACTCGCCTGGTTTCAGGCGCAATCGTCCTATAGGACCATCATCTTTTGCGCTCAGCCCTGGGCTGTCAGACCAGCCGCGGTCGTTGTCCCTTCGGAGGCCTGTTTTGACTGGAAGCCGGCCCCAGCCGCACTTGAGCTCTTATCCCAATACGCTCGGGACGACACTCTGGCCGCCCGCTGGGCCCTGGAGCGCTGTTTGGCACCAGATCGTTCGTCCGCCTTTGTCCCCGTAGAGGGCTGACCTTCTCACAAAAAATCCCCTCCAAGGAGGGGTGGCGCGTGAGCGCCGGGGTGGGTAGCCTTCCGCCCAGCCAATCCAGTGTGCAGGACGTACTCAATGAGGCCGGGGCAGTTATATCCCCGGAATTAGCCCCTCGGTATCTTCTTACCGGGCTTGACGTATTTCGACACGGTACGAGCGCTGGCAACTGTGTCATCTTCTCTATGTAGCTGTCAAAAAACGGAAAACTCGACTTCGAGCGCTACCAGTGAAACCGGATGGTGGTCAGTCCGGGACTTGAACAGTCTGAAGTCAAAGGCCATATTAGTCTTTATGGTGATGGTGTCCGTTTCTGAGTTGAAGGTGGACCTCGTGCGCGAGGTCCACCGTGGCGGCGAGGTGCAGGTCCTTGATCGCGGTACGCCAGCCGCGAGGACGAAATAAAGGAAATCCGCGACTTCACCTCGACGATCGTTCCCGATGGGAAGGCTGAACCGCCGCGACCGGACGTGCCGGGTGCACGAAACAACGCTACCGAAGACGATGATTCGTAGGCTTCGCGCATGTCCGATCCGTCAAATTTGATGAGTACAAACGAAGGAATTCTGTCGGCAAACGCCGAGGGGACCTTACTCAGCGCTATTGCCTCGACCCCGTATGACGAAGACGATTCCCTGGCAGGCGCGCTTGCTGAACTCCACAATGCCGGTACGCTCGACGTCCTGAAGGCTTTCCGATCCGATCAACTAGATGCCGTATCCGGTCGTTCGTTCTTCAGGCTTCAGCAGGTGTTCCGCCGAACCTTGCCGCAGATCGAGTGTCCGGCAGCAGATGCCGCAGCTGCCTGCAAAATCCTTTTCGAAAAGGCCGGCAACAACGGCTTGGTTGACGACGCTCTCCGCGAGTGGTTTCAGCATAGCCGGAAGCGCGCTGAGGAGGGTTTGGATTTGATTCGGCATGACCTAGACATCCAAACTGGGATTACCCGGCATGTGCTGATGGCAGGTGCAGTACACGACCCGAGGCGATTTGCCGAGGAAGCGCTCAACCTGTCGCATCAGCCGCAATCGCACATTCGGCTGGATGCACTCTTCGCTCTTGGAAGAATGACGCTGGAAGAGGATGACCACATTCTTACTCGGGTTACCGGACGCCTAGACCAGGCGATTGAGTCACCGATTTCCGATCACGATGCGGCCATTGCGATCGAAGCAGCGTTGCACCTGCTCGACCGGTTCGGCGAAAAACTCGTGGATGTTGTGGAAGTACTTTTGGCCAAGGCCTGTGAAAACCCAACGCCAAGCATGCGCTATGCAATTGCGCTTGGCCTTCGGAGTCGTCGAAAACACTATACAGAGACGATAATCGACGCCAGCTTTTCAGCAATCCAGCATGCGGACAAACATGCTCCCGACACGATCAACGAGATCGACTTGATGCTGTATCAGTGGAATCTGGACGGAGACCGGCAGCGCGTTCTCCGCCTTTTGCGTAATTTGCTCAGCCATAGCGACGACGCTATTGGTCTCGAAGCTCTGGACAACTTCCGACATAAGCTCACCAACGAGCCTGACGGCCTATTGGGATGGTATGTCGTGTCGTTGCTGTTGACCGGCGACCTTCGGCTCAGCGTCGCTGCCAACGGGTTGCTGCCCTACAATGAAGTTCCTACCGGTCTCGACATTGATTTGACGCCGTTCACTCTGAATCCCGCATGGATTCTCTTTCTTGCCCGAAAAATTCTCGGATACTGTCTCGTCAATAGAGCGAGTGCATCGGCATTGCTTCTATCCTGCCTCCGAGCTGCATCCGATGAGGATCGCGCCGCCCTTGAGGAACTGGTTCTGAATTATTTTCTGATCAATTATCCGGGCGCCATCGAGTGGTTTGAAGCGGCCGTCTCGCCAAATGATCCCGCGGAAGTTTCCGTGAAACGCCTCTCGTCTGCACTAAAGACATATCTCGAAGAACTTCACCGGTCCGGTCTCTGCGCCGCGTTCCGGCCGAGCGACCGGGAACGCCAGCTTCAAGGATATCGGCAAGCCGATTCCTGGCGAACCGCTCAGAAAGAAGCTGAGAAGCGCTCAGTTCTGTCCCAACTCGTTCACCGTTCCGTCCTGCTCTACGGCACGGGCACGATTTCCTATGTGTATACGAACGAGGGCTGCGACCCGCACCGGCAGGAGATGCCCCTGGCGAGTTTTCATCAGACGATCGAAATTCCAAGGCTTGAGGTGATCGACCCGGTCGGCCTGCACTACGCCATGTACCGCTTCCGGTCGGAGGCTCCGCCGAAATGAAACTGATCTTCGTGGAATATCTGGCGTCGCTGAAAGAACGCGGCGAACTCGACGTCATCATGCCGGATCTCCTCAGCGAGATCGGCCTGTCGGTCATATCGAGGCCGGCGATCGGAACGAAGCAGTACGGCGTGGACGTGGCCGCGGTCGGCGCGGACGACAAAGGCGTGCAAAAGATATTCCTGCTTTCGATTAAATCCGGTGATCTCAGGCGTTCTGCTTGGGATGTTGGTCAGCAATCCCTTCGCACGTCGCTCAATCAAATCCTGGACGTCTACGTCCCGACTCACATACCTGAACGCTACAGGAGCCTGCCGGTAGTCATCGTCCTCTGCCTTGGCGGTGAATTGCACGAAGATGTGAGGACGGATGTCCTGGGCTTTATGGACCGGAACACAAACAAGAGCGTCAAGTTCGAGGTCTGGAATGGCGATCATCTTGCCGGTCTGCTGCTCTCCGGCGTGCTTCGAGAAAATGCTCTGCCAAAAACCTGGCAGTCCGATTTTCGAAAATCCGTGGCGCTGGTCGATGAACCTGACCTGAGTTTCGGACATTTTTGCCGTTTCGTGGCCAACATCGCTGACGCTTGTAAGGCAAACAGACCGGCACGCCTCACCGCGATTCGTCAAATCTACCTGGGTCTATGGACGCTGTATGTCTGGGCGCGCACTGCCGACAACATCGAGGCGGCTTATCTGTGCGGCGAACGCGCCGTCCTCGTGGCGTGGTCGCTGCTCAAGGATCATCTCGCGGGAAAATCAAAACCGGCGCGACAACTCAAACAATTAATGGAGCGCCTCATCGCTCTGCACGTTCTGATTGCCGACGACTATATTGCCAGTTACGTCAAGCCGAGGGCGAAAATACGTCACGGTTTGAGTTCAGCAGTGCCCAGCCAATCCCATCTCGACGTAAATCTCAGACTGTTCGATCTTGTCGGACGCATGGGAATCAGAGGGCTCTGGCTCTCGTATCTTGCCGACCGTCTTAGTCAAGACGGCAACGCGAAAGAAAAAGAAATCGTTGGAGATGCCCTGGAGCGTACGGCCCAGCTTCTCACGGGAATGATCCAGAACAACCCCATTCTCCTCACGCCGATCAAGGATAACCAGGCGATCGACATCAACATTGCCTGCCTCTTCCTGGACAGGACCGGATACTGTGATGTGATCCAACACTGGATCGGGCAGGTTGCCCAGGCAACGATGTTCGCCTTTCAGTCTCAAGGTCCTTACCCGTGCATTTACGGTGAGTATCGCGATCTCGTCGATCACCCGAGGGACGATGACGAGTATCGTATTGAGGCCACCGCTGGCAGCCTGCTGGTGCCCACGCTTGCGGTCTGGGCCGCCATCACGGCCGATCCAGTAACGTTGAAACTGTTGGCGGATTTCACAGTGGGTCCCTATAACCATTCGACCCTGCAACTCTGGTATCCAGGTTCCGACACTGAAACCCACCTTTATCGTAACAGCGCCAATCACGGGCTAACTGACACCGGGCTTCATATCCAGCGCTCCTGCAAGGCTATGCTCTCTCCCATCAAATTGGAATGCGAAGCTAGCGCGGCGTTCACGTCGTTGTCTGCCGTCAGCTACGGTCTATGGCCATTGGTCATTCTGGCCTGCCGCCACCACCGCGTTCCGGTGCCTCCGCATTTCTGGCCACTTTCGGGCCCGACGATTGATAGCGCATGCTGAGTGAGCCGGCGCTCTGCGCCACGGTGTCCTGGTCGACAAAGAGCACCCGTCCGAGGCACGCGGACCCAAGCTTCTGGCCCCGAGACTAACCGCCGAACGAGAAACCTTCCGACCTTGACAGGCCAACTAAGGAGTCTCTAGGGTGCGGAGCAGTCTTCAACTCACGATAACGAGACACAATGCCGAGAAGGGAGTAAGTGCGATGGCTGACGCGGATGCAAAGACATTGGTTTTTAGTTTTGACGGAACAGGGAACGAGCCCAGCGATGCCGATGAATTCCAGGAAGATGAGAGCATTAGCAACATCTTGAAGCTCCATATTCTGATGGGCGGTGGGATTAACGAGGACGAGTCTGACACAAGGACACCAGCGGGGAAACAACAAATCACGTTCTACTTCAACGGTATTGGGACAAGGGAAGACGGGTGGCAAGTTCCTCTCTTGGGGAGATTGTTCTCGTTTGGGCAAAAGTTGATTAATCAGGCCGTTGCCCCAAGGTTCGGCGATGCCCGAAGAATTCTGAATGAGGCTATGAAGGACTTCAAAGCCGCAGACTACAAGTCTGGTGATACCCTTGCCATCTTCGGCTTCAGTCGCGGCGCGGCACTGGCCCGGAAATTCGCCAGTATGATCTTGGAAGAGCATACTCAGTGCCGCGTATCCTTTCTGGGCGTATTCGATACCGTTGCAGCGATGGGTGGTATGCATCGTAAAGGAGAACGCATCAGTAGTCATGTTGTCTTTGAGAATGGCACATTGAATGAACGCATTGACCGGGCGGTGCATATCGTATCGCTCGACGAGAGTCGGGTGTCGTTCGAACCAACGCTTATCAACAAAGATGACCAGAATCCGAACCGTATTCTGGAAGTGTGGTTTCCTGGTGTCCATAGCGACATCGGCGGGGGCTATTGGTTCGACGGACTGTCCGACGTTGCGCTGACGTTCATGGTTGCTGAATGCAGGAAGACGCTTGGCGACCGTATTAGCATTGAGGAGGGGAACTACGAGGCCATACACGGGCTGCTGGAATCTCAGAAAAGTGAGTTGGCCGATTTGGAAGTTGACGATATCGCCATCAATCCTCTGGTCCATGGTATACTGCACGCAAACTCGGGAGTGACGACAATTCCTGGCCAGGAGCCACGAGCGGTATATGTCAGCGACAACGACGCTCCGAGCCGGAATGCAGACGACCTCCCGCTTGTTCATTATTCGGTGAAGGAGCGGTTCCACGCGGTAGCCGGTTATCGACCGGCAGCATTGCGTGGGCGGAAGTTTAAACTGCTACTCAAAGATGGAAGGAGAAGTGACCCGCTACATGGTATCAACCAGTTGCGAGGGGAAGTTCGGCTTCCTTCCTGAAATCCTGGTTAAGAGAAGCACATGCCCCGCCAACAAGCCCACCAGACCGAACCCAGCGTCAACGTCGCCCTGGGCGAACTCCTGAAAGGGATGCTGCCCGGCTGTACCGTGCGATCTGAGCACACTCGGCTCATTATCGGACGCCCCGGACTCCAACTTGACAATCTGATCACCGCCCCAGACCGGGCTCCTGTAGCAGTCGAAGCCGAATACCTGCCAGCGCATAGCGTGGAACCCGAAGCTATTGACCGGCTCGGTTTACCGGTCGTAGGAGAACTCAATCCTCTTGAGGCTTCTATTGCCCTGCGCTACCCACAAAATGTTGGCTATGCAGACGATTTGCGTACAGCCCTCACCGGGGCTGAGCTGTCCTACGCACTTTTCACCAAGCAAGGAGAGGACCTGACACGGTTTCCAGCCGCCGGCTGGTTGACCGGCTCAGTGGCCGACTTGGCTGACCTGATTCGTCTGGCGTCCACGCCTCAGCACGCAGTAAACGCAGCGGCCACCGCCCTGGAAGAGGGTATTGACCGAGCCGTGACCATTCTGCACGACATGGCCGAAACGCGTCCGGCTATTGCTGCACGTATCGCTGGCCTGTTGGGCATGGCTGACGTGCCTCAGACCCGCCGTATGGCCTGTGCCATTATCGCCAACGCGCTGGTGTTTCACGAGCGGTTGGCCGGTATGCACGATGAGGTCAAACCGCTGCGCTTGGTATGCGATCCGTCCGTAGCCAACCCACAGACTGAAATCCTAGTCGCTTGGTCTCTCATTCTGGATATCAACTATTGGGCCATCTTCGCCATTGCCCGCGATATTGTGGCTCAATTCCCATCTGATACTGCGACCGACATCCTGGGTGCGCTACGCGAGACTGCTCAGAATATCACCACAGCGGGGGTTACTAACGCCCACGACCTGACCGGACGTATCTTCCAGCGTCTGATTGCCGACCGTAAATATCTGGCGACTTTCTACACCCTGCCGGCGTCTGCGGCTCTATTGGCACGTCTGGCGGTTGCCAAGCTGGACGGCGTGGACTGGACTGATGCCGCCGCTGTCGCCAATCTGCGCATCGGCGACTTTGCATGTGGAACGGGCGCGCTCCTGTCGGCGGTGTATGACCAAATAGCGACCCGTCACGAGCGCGCCGGTGGCAACTCGGCTCAGTTGCACCCGGCCATGATGGAAGAAGTCCTATACGGCTGCGACGTGATGCCCTCAGCAATTCACATTACAGGCTCGACCCTGTCTGGGATGTGGCCCAATATCGGTTATGGTAAGTCCCGCCTGTACACCTTAGCGTATGGTCGTCAATCAGATGACAGTGTCCGCATTGGTTCGCTGGAGTTGCTAAACAACCAAGCTACAGACGCGATGTTCAACACCAATGACCCTGCCCAACGTACTGGCAGCATTGGTGAAGAGACTGCGGCCCATGTTATCGCGGATATTCCTCACGAAGGCTTCGACTTAGTGATAATGAATCCACCGTTCACCCGCGCAACGAATCACGAGGGTGCGCATGCCGATATCACCAACCCAGCCTTTGCTGCGTTTGACGCTACGGACGTTGACCAGACAGAAATGGGCAAGCGTTTGAATGCGCTGGGTCGGGACTCTTGCTATCACGGCAACGCCGGTATTGCCTCGGCCTTCGCCGCTTTGGCCCATTCTAAGCTCAAGCCCGGCGGCGTATTAGCCCTAGTCCTACCCCTGTCCACTGCCGCTGGTTTGTCATGGCAGGTATTTCGTCAGATACTCGTGCAGCGCTACACAGATGTCTCCGTGCTGAGTATCGCGGCCAACGGTATGGATATGTCCTTTTCCTCGGACACAGGAATGGCAGAATGTCTGGTTATCGCCCGTAAGCGCGATCAACCCAAGTCAGACAGCGCGCCTGAGAGGGCGCGTTTCGCATCCCTCCTTCGCCGCCCTCATGGGTTCGCCTATGCCAACGGAATCGCCACAAAAATCTTGGACGGTGGTGACATTCGGCGCATTGAGGACGGGCCATACGGTGGGACGCCGGTGATGGTCGGGGATGAATGCGCTGGCGAGATGCTGACCGCTCCGTGTCAAGTCGATGGACAAACATGGGGCGCGGTACGCTTAGTGGATTACTCACTGGCACAAACCGCCTATGCTCTGGCGGATTCCAGGCTGTGGCTGCCCGGTAGTCCCTCAGCACTCGAATTGAAAACCGCTCTGCTGGGCGTCGTGGGAAAGCTTGGGCTAGTTCACCGCGATATTACCGGCCCGCCTCCACGCGGACCGTTCACCAAGACGACTGCCAGCCCAACGGCTACATATCCGGCGTTGTGGAATCACAATGCAAAGAACGAGACACGGCTAGTGTGCGTGGCCGACTCGTCGTTGCGAGTCAGGACGGGAATGGAAGCGAAAGCGGCTTACGTGTGGGAAAGCGCCAGCCGCGTCCATCTAAACGCGGAATACACGTTCGGTTCTCAACCCCTTGCAGTTGCATTCACAGAACCAGCTTCTCTAGGCGGGAGCGCGTGGCCCAACGTGATTTTCGAGGATGGGAGCTTCGACCATGTCTTCACCGTGTGGGGCAATAGTACATTAGGATTATTATCTTACTGGTGGCATTCCAGTCGCCAACAATCGAGCAAGGCGAGGATGACGATACGCACCGCTGAAACCCTGCCCGTGCTCGATTTCCGTACGCTGAGTGATGAGCAGTTGTTGACTGCCGAGGCCATTTTCAACGAGTTTCGGGATATGGAATTGCTGCCGGCCTACTTAGCCGATGCTGACTCCAACCGTGCCTTGCTTGACTACCGTGTCGTCTGTGACCTGCTGGGTTTCGATGAAGACACCTACCGTGCCGTGCGCCGTCTGGCCGCTAAGTGGTGTGTCGAGCCGTCGGTACATGGTGGGAAAATACATCCGATAAACGCCGGGCTTGTTGTCTAATGGTTTCTCCTCTATTGACACTAGGTTTTCTATCAACGAGTAAGGTAGTACTGTAGTTGAAGAAAGGATGCAGCTAATGGCGGAAAAAGAAGAGAGGCGGATTGAGCAAATTCCTGAGAAAATTGAGAGGCGTGATGAGTCGGGGGAAACATTCGAGAAAACGGTTATCGTAGAGGATACACGCGATACACTTCCTCCACCCTCTGGCCCTCCATCACCAAAACCAGAAGACAAGGATGACCAATCATAGAGTAGTTGCACCTTCCAAAATTGTCTTAGGATGAGACAGTGAGCGACTCTGTCACAAAACGAGGTCCTGAGCAGTTTGACGATGAGTGGCGCAACCTGCTGTTTGGCGTTCGACGGTCGATTCGTTATAACGCCCGAAGGCGAAGGTTTTTCGACTTCTTACGTCAATTCACCAGTGCTATTGGAGTGATCTTTGGCTCGGCAACATTTTTTACTCTGCTGAACAAGACGGATCCCTTTTACCCGGCTGTCGCAGCGGCTCTCGTCACTGTCTTCTCAACAATCGACCTTGTTATTGGGACTGCAATGAAGGCTCGTCTCCATGATGACTTGTGTCGTCGATTCATTGAACTTGAACGTCAGATGGAACTCGCAACAAGACCGATAGACGCACCCTCCTTGGCCAAATTTACGGCGCGTCGTCTTGAAATCGAAGCAGACGAACCGCCCGTCCATCGGATTCTGGATATGATGTGCCATAATGAGTTAGCGCGTGCGATGGGCTATGAGAGAAGCCATCTTGCCTATATTCGTTTTTATCAGCGCTGGCTCGCCCATTTCTTCGATGTTCAAGATCACAACATTAAGACCTACGGCGAATTGGAACAGGCGAAATCAAAGTAAGTCGAGAAATATCTATGCGGCGATGGGCAGGCGTATCCCAAAGCTGTCGGGCTTGTGATTTAATCTGATTTGAGGAATAAAAATAAGCGGATTGATATTTTTTATAATATATTCAAGGAACATTGCTATGAAGCGACTTACGGGAAAGAATTGGACAGTCCCATACCTGCGAAAGGGCCGCATGTCAGGCACAGGGCCGGTATGGTCAAACCAAGAGTCCCAGATTAGCGTAACGAGCTTAAATTCCTTCATCAAAGACATGATGGAACTCCGGGACAATGGAACGTTGTCCAAGGAGCAATTTGACCAGTTTGTGGCGTTGGCGTGTAGTGTGTATGTCGAGCAAGAGGTTGAGAAACAAGTGGGGAAAGTCCTTGAGGAAAGACTTTCTCCAGAACGCTTGGCCAGATACTTTTCGCTTTCTCATTGAGGATAAGAAGCTGTGCCTGATAAGCCTACAGACGGCGCTAATACGCTGCCCACGAAACAGGGGACAGAGAGCGAAGGACAGGAAGCTTCTGAACAAGCGATAACAGAGACCCCTCTTCCTGCACCCAAACAGGTAGTCAAGCAATTTGAGCAGTTTATTGCGGGCGCGATTGGTCCTGCCCGCAACCCATTGTTTGAAAAGATCAATGAAGAGCACATTCATAAAGCGCTGGAAAATTCCGCTAAGGAAGATGAGCGAGCGTTTAAGTACTCTGCGGTCGGCCGGCGCTACACGATGGCTTACGTCCTGATTGGGATTGCTACGTTCTTCCTGCTTACGTTCTATATGATGCCAGCCGATAAGGAACTCTATAAGCAAGTCATCCAACTGCTTCTTGCTGCTGGTGGTGGCTTTGGAGCTGGCTATGGCA
>WTHD01000168.1 GCA_011523265.1 Candidatus Binatota bacterium | reverse complement strand
TCAACCAAGATTTCTCTTGAGTGTAACTCACCAAGGACTGTCCGCAATCCACAACAGCATTCCGTCTGTCAACCAAGATTTCTCTTGAGTGTAACTCACCAAGGACTGTCCGCAATCCACAACTCACACGCCTGGGTGTCACTCTGATTGACAAGTGTAACTCACCAAGGACTGTCCGCAATCCACAACAGGTGCCAGACGGGACGAGCAACCCACTCGAGTGTAACTCACCAAGGACTGTCCGCAATCCACAACGTGTGGCTAGGAGTATCCGTGCCAGCTATAGTGTAACTCACCAAGGACTGTCCGCAATCCACAACGTATGGCTAGGAGTATCCGTGCCAGCTATGAGTGTAACTCACCAAGGACTGTCCGCAATCCACAACCCTATCGAGTACCACGGTTTGAGCCACGGTAAGTGTAACTCACCAAGGACTGTCCGCAATCCACAACTGTTCGAGATAGTGATACTGCTTTTTCTAGAGTGTAACTCACCAAGGACTGTCCGCAATCCACAACAGAAACTGGTGATACGCCTTAGGAGGATTCAGTGTAACTCACCAAGGACTGTCCGCAATCCACAACTGAAGCAGAATTCTCAAAACCTGTCGGCAAGTGTAACTCACCAAGGACTGTCCGCAATCCACAACAGTCGTAGAGGGTTGCGTGTCATAAGATTAGTGTAACTCACCAAGGACTGTCCGCAATCCACAACCCGCCGCCGGCGTCCTCCTCACCGCGTTCAGTGTAACTCACCAAGGACTGTCCGCAATCCACAACTCAAAAGTCCTAATACATTTACCACCAATTAGTGTAACTCACCAAGGACTGTCCGCAATCCACAACCGGTGCTCTGGTGTGTGTGATTCCAGGCATAGTGTAACTCACCAAGGACTGTCCGCAATCCACAACTATGCGTAAAAGGAGTGAATAATGGACATGAAGTGTAACTCACCAAGGACTGTCCGCAATCCACAACTCCTCGAACGGGAGCAAGACGCGCCGCAGTACGGCAAGCCCGGACGGCCTCTGCTACGGTACTGCTGATCGGAGCCTGGATTAGGAGCAACATCATGAAGGTTGGGAAACTTGTACTGCGACTAGCCAACGAACACCAGGATTGGACGAACCAGCAAATCGCCGACGAGGTGCGCCGCCAGATTCCTGGTACGAAGACCACGCCTGCCAGCGTGTCGAGTATCAAGTCGGTCGCCAAGCGCGCGGTGCCTGGGGCATCCAAGCCGAATGCGGAAGATACACCGAAGCGACTGCGCAAGGCCGCTGCGCGCTACAAGTCGATGGCGATCGGAAACGCGCAGAATGGGCTGGTACGCAACCTCTTGGGCAGGTTGGGGGAGCACAGCTTCACGCAAGTGGACTGGGAACGCGTCAGGGACGATATCTTCGGCAATCGATGTGCGTACTGCGGTGAGGCCGACAGACTGGAGATGGAGCACGCGATCCCGATCAACATGGAGAAGTTGGGCGAGCATCATCTGGGGAATCTGGTGCCGGCCTGCAAGCGGTGCAACAGTGACAAGGGTAACAAGGACTACGCGGAGTTCTTAGCCGACCAGCCGGAGCGGAAGAAGGCGATAGACGCTCACATGGCGCGCTCCCGCTACCGGCCACTGCGCCGAAACGGTTTGTTGGTGCGGGCGCTGCTCCGGGCTGCCCATGAAGAGACCAGGGCGTTGGCCGAGAGATACGCGAACCTGCTGCGGGAACTGGACGAGCAGATCGACCGTGAGCCTTCGCGAACGGATTCTTGAAGGCATGTACGCCGCCCCAGGCGGCGCGGCCCGACTGCTTTGCGTTCGCGGCTGGGACTTGGTAGAGAGGGTTCTTCCTAACTGATGACACGCCCTAGGAATGAAGAGAAGAAGGCATCATGTGCATGAGAATCCTGGCTGCGAGCTTCCCCATCTGTGTCCTTCTGTTCCTGTCGGGGGTGTATACGGACAGCACCGGGGAGTTCAACCATCTTGACGCCTTCGCTGGCGATTCCACACGAACAAGCGCTATCGACGGGATTTCTACCACGATGGATAATCAAATCCTCGTTGAACTCATGCCCGAAGATACCACGCCCGCCAACCTGTTCGATCTGAACGAGCGGACATTGGTCTTCACGACGGACGGGGAGGGAGGATACTCGCGCGAGGTCCAACCCCTCGCCTGGGAAGAGCACATCGGGGCGGTGGTAGCGGACGGGGCTCTGATTGCGCTGGAGAGCTTCGCGTTCGATTTTGCCGGGCAAAGCTGGGATTCGTTCTATGTCAGCCGTCATGGGCTGCTGACCTTCGGGGGGCCACTCCGGGACAGCGGGAATAGGTTCGCCACCATGCATGAGATGGCCGCTAGGTTCGTTGATACGCCGACCATCAGTCCGTTGTACAAACCGTGGCTTGGAGAGTTCGTTGATACGCCGATTAGAGAGTGGGTAGGGAAACAGCATGTCGCCCGCTGGCCGGACCGGGTTGTCGTGACCTGGATCACCACGGACCCTTTTTTTTACGTGCATGGTGTTCCGCCGGAGAAACCCGCTCGTTTCCAGGCGGTTCTGCATGCCGATGGCAGCATCAGGTTCAACTACAGCGATGTCGCCTTGGGTGACGGTATCGTCGGCTTGTTTCCTGACGACGAAGTCGTCAAGGGTGACCTGATCGCGAGCGTGGTCGATGGAACAAACCCTGAGCTTCCCGGCCATATCGATTTGCTGGAGACCGCTATCTATGCCACGAACACCGATACCGTGATTCTTGAATTCACGACAAGGAGTCCCATCCCCGAACCCGATGAGGAGACAACTTATTCCTATCGGCTGTTTTTCGATACGGATCGACCGTGGTGGACTTTTGTCGATGTTTCGGATGAGGATCGACCGTGGTGGACCCTTGTCGATGTTTCGGATGAGGATTTTACCTGGCAGATAGATATAAGAGCCGGTGGAGCATATACGGCCAGAGGGCGCGGTGTCGAAAGGGTGTTAGCCAGTGACACCAATAATCGAGTCGCTCTGTTGGCGGATATCCATGATTTGCAAGGACTCTCCGCAAGCGTTATCGTCGAAGCTGTCCAATTCGATGACTCCTACACCTATAATAAAAACGACTTCTCCACCCCAACGCGGATAACATTACCTGTCGTACCCCCAAAGGTCGATTTATCCCAATCCGGCGGTGGGTCTTCCTGGAGACACCACGAGGTCTTTCATTACCGCAGTATCTCCGATCTTGAGGGAATCGCCTGCCGTGTCATTGACATCCTGGGTGACCGGTTCGATCTCCTCGTATTCCACAGCGAGTTTCGTGTGGATGTTCAGGAGCCTGGAACACCTTGGCGGAGCTATGGCAACAACGTAAGAGGAATTGGGCGAATACAGGAAAACTCTACACCGTGTGGTGAAGGCCGTCTCAAAGGCCGCTGGGTCTTTCCCGTCTGGATGTATGCCCGTCACGTATTCGATGCATTTCCCTCTCAAAACGAGCATGCGCGTTTTGATCAAGGTTTGGCGTTGTTTGCCCATGAGTTCGCGCATGTCTGGACAGCCTATGCCTCGTACGATCGGAACGGAAAACGCGAGCCGTTATTCGGCAAGAACTGCCGATGTCACTGGCGCGACGATCTCCATGCGCCCGCCGCATTTCCTTGGCACGAGGAGAAGACCGACCCGAAATCGCTCATGGGCGGGGCATACTGGCGTGACAACGGGGATGGGACGTTCACACCAGAGTACGCCTACCGGGGGGGCGGCTTTTCTTGGCTTGACCTCTACACCATGGGTTTGGCTGATGCCAGCGAAGTGCCGGACATGTTCATCTTGCGAAATTTGAAGGGCAACGGGGGGGTATTTATCGGGGACAAGGAGATCATTTCAATCGACCAGGTCATCGCGGCCGAAGGCCCACGGGAACCATCCGCTGCCGAATCACAAAAGATATTTAATGCTGGCTTTATTTACTTGTTGGAGCCTGGGAAGACCCCCACCGATAATCTGCTCGACCTGCACGCAGAGTATCGCGACAAAGTTGTCGAACATTGGTCCCGTATTACGGGCGGGCGATCCCGCATCACCACGCATGTCGATGGAATGGCGAACGCGACCCTGGGGAACCCCCGATCCGGCTCCTTCCAGAGTGGCATCGCTGCCATTTCGGGCTGGGCATGTCACGCCCACGAGATCGTCATCGAACTCAACGGCGTGCCCTACCGGGCCGGCTATGGCACGACCCGCCCGGACACCCAGGAGCGCTGTGGCGATACCGATAACGGTTTCAGTCTGTTGTGGAACTGGAACAATTTAGGACCTGGGACGCATACGGTGCGGGCGCTACTTGATGGGCAGGAGTTTGCCAACACGACCGTCCGGGTCTCGACCTTGGGGGAGCCATTCTTACGGGGAGTGAGCGGTCTCTTCGAGTTGCCCAATTTCCCTACCTCTGGTGAGATCGCCATCGTCCAGTGGGAAGAAGCGCTTCAGAACTTTGTCATCACCGACGGCAGCCCCGCCAGAGGTGGAGGATACAACCGGGTAGCCGGGATTGAGGCGATTTTGGGAAACCCGTCGCTGGGGTCGGCCCAGAGTGGGGTGGGCGTCATCTCGGGCTGGGCGTGCGAGGCTGAGGAGGTTATTATAGAACTCAACGGCGTTCCCTACCAGGCCGGCTATAGCACGACCCGCCCGGATACCCAGGAGCGCTGTGGCGATACCGATAACGGTTTCAGTCTGTTGTGGAACTGGAACAATTTAGGACCTGGGACGCATACGGTGCGGGCGCTACTTGATGGGCAGGAGTTTGCCAACACGACCGTCCGGGTCACGACCTTGGGGGAGCCATTCTTACGGGACGTGAGTGGTACGTTTTCCATTCCCAATTTCCCCCGCTCCGGCGAGGACAAACGGCTCCGGTGGGAACAGTCGTTCCAGAATTTTGTGATCGTGCCCTGACCACGTGCGCCAGGCTCCTCCAGCTCAGCGCGGCATACAACGCAGAACCGTGGTCAACCGGAACGACTGATCGAGTCAGGCGAAGTGCCCAATCAATAACCGCGATCCTTATCAGCCGGAGCGGCCGGATCGGTAATGTCCGCTGCTCGACGCAGAAGTCCAATGAGCAGGGAAATACCTCGCCTTCCGGGAGAAGAAAAAATTTCAAAGTGAGATACTACCCGACTCCGAAAAAAGTTGTAGAGTTGGCGGGCAGGTGTTAGTATCTCTCCTGACCGCTCGGTTGAACTTGACGATAATCCCGACTATCTTGCCGAGTCCGGCGGAAAGGGTGGTATTATCACAATGGCTTCGCGTGGTGTGTCTGAAGCGCGGCATAGTCGAGACGGCGACCCTGCACCCTCGCTCTTTGGGCACTACGAGCTTGACGCTCAGTTTTTTGACGAGACCTTTGAGTCCGAAGGGCAGCCCCGCCCTCACTACCAACTCCTTATCGACGAAATGGAGCGGATGTCCCAAGAGGAGATTACGCGACTTCAGGAGCGCGTAACCCGCTCATTTCTCCACGAGGGTATCACCTTCACCGTGTACGGGGACGAGGAGTCTATCGAGCGGGTCATCCCCATCGATTGCGTCCCCCGCCTCGTGCTCGCCCGAGAGTGGGAGCATATCGAGCGTGGGCTCATTCAGCGTGTCCAGGCGCTGAACCTCTTTCTCGCCGATGTCTACGGCAAAGGGCACATCCTTGGCGACGGTACTATACCACGCGCCCTCGTGCAGGGCTGTCCGAATTACCGCCCCGAGATGGAGGGGGTCCAAGTACCGCTCGGAGCCTATGTGTCGGTGTGCGGGAGTGACATCGTACGGACCGCAGACGGCTTCATGGTACTGGAGGATAATCTCCGGGTGCCTTCCGGGGTGTCGTATATGCTCGCCTGCCGGGAAGCGATCCGGCGTTCCTTTCCACGGGTTTTTCGCCGCTACCACGTTCGGGCGGTCGACCACTACGGCCAGGAACTCCTGCGTGTCCTGCGCTCCCTCTCGCCTCGAAAGGGAGAAGAGCCGAGCATCGCCCTGCTGACACCCGGTGTGTATAACTCGGCCTACTACGAACATGCCTTTCTGGCACGAGAAATGGGCATTGAACTCGTCACGGGCGACGACCTGCTCGTGCGGGGAACACAGCTCTATATGCGCACGGTCCAGGGGTTGCGTCCCGTAGACGCTCTCTACCGGCGACTCGACGATGACTTTATCGACCCTCAAGCCTTCCGCCCGGATTCCCGTCTGGGCGTTCCGGGGCTGTTTGAGGTCTATCGTGCCGGAAACCTCGCGCTGGCCAACGCGCCCGGCACGGGGGTTGCGGACGACAAGGCGGTGTACTCTTACGTGCCCCGCATGATCCGCTATTACCTCGACCAGGAACCGATTCTCGACAACGTCGAAACCTTTCTCTGCCGAGAACCCGAGGGGCTGGCCTACACGCTTGAGCATCTTGAAAACCTAGTGGTCAAGGCGGTCGGTGAGTCTGGCGGGTACGGCATGTTGGTGGGACCGCACGCCAGCCGGGAAGAGCGGGCAGACTTTGCTGACAAGCTCCGAGCTCAGCCCGAGAATTATATCTCCCAGCCCACCCTGGCCTTGTCGCGTGCGCCATGCCTGATTGACGGACGCCTTGAGGCGCGTCACGTTGACCTCAGACCCTTCGTGCTGCACGGGGAGGAGACCCGGATCGTGCCCGGCGGGCTGTGCCGGGTCGCTCTGCGCAAGGGCAGCCTGGTGGTGAATTCAAGTCAAGGAGGCGGCTCCAAAGACGCCTGGATCATTGAGGAGGATGTGCCGTGATACTCGCCCGTGTCGCAGATTCTCTCTACTGGATGAACCGCTACCTGGAACGAGTGGAGCACACCGCGCGTCTCCTGGAGTTACAGCTCGAACACCTCCCCTCCAGCCCAGCCCAGGACATCGCCAATGGCTGGCGACGGCTCTTCAGCAGTCTTGATGCGCGCCCCCCCGGCGCGGATATCTACGGCGGCCCGGAGGACGAGGACGATTTCTTTTTCGCCGACGGCTATACCCTGACCGACTATCTGACCTTCGATACTACCAATCCCGCCTCTATTATCTTCGGCCTGACCGCGGCTCGGGAAAACGCCCGCCAGGTACGCGACACCATCAGCAACGGGATTTGGTCGAGCCTCAACCGCGCCTACCTGCGCTTACGAGACACCAATCTGGTCAACATCTGGTCCAGGGAGCCCGTTATGCTGTACCGCGACATTGTCGAGACGGTCCAACTCTTCGACGGCGTGTGCGCGAGTTCCATGCGCCGGGACGCAGGCTGGCACTTTATGCGCGTCGGCCGCTTCATCGAGCGGGCGCAACTCGTCGGCTCCCTCCTTGAGGCGCATTGCGCAAACGTCAGGGACACGGCCGAGGAGGAGAGTGACTGGGCGGGCCTCCTTCGGGGCTGTAATGCCTTTGAAGCCTACTGCCAACTCCACGGTGCCCAAGTCGGGAGAGACAAGGTGCTGGGCTTTCTGGTGTACGACGCCGAGTTGTCCTATTCGCTGCGTTTCGCCGTCAATCGGCTCCGGACGAGCCTGGAGGCGATTGACCCACCGGTCCGCGGACGCCTACCGGCGGAACCCTATGAAATCGTCGGGCGTCTGGATTCGGCCCTCTCCCACCACATGATTAATCTGACGGATGGTGGAGGAGGCTGGTATGACCTTGCCGATCTCGTTATATTATGTCGGAATTTTCACGAGGCCCTCGAGCGGACCTATGTCTATTATCCAACCGAAGCGCAGGCGGCTTCCTGAATGTCCGGCGGACGGACCGCGCGTATTATGGTGAAACCGATGCCGTCCCGCGAACCCCAACCAAGCATTGAGATATCCCTCGCCTCTGACCTGTCCGCCCTTCCCATGCTCGCTCAGACTCTCCGGGAATTCGGGGCTGCCCACGCGCTCAGTCGAGACTTTCAGGGCCGCCTGAACCTCGTTCTGGACGAACTGGTAACGAACAGCGTGTGCTATGCCCTGCCCGATCTCGCCGAACCGGAGCTTCGACTCCGCCTATTCGTTGACCAAGACACCGTTGTGGCTCAACTCGAGGACAACGGTGCGGCGTATAACCCGTTTGAGGAGGCTCCAGAGCCGGATACCGATATGGGACTTGCGGAGCGTCCCATTGGCGGGCTCGGTATCTTTTTTGTAAAAAACCTGACCGACAGCAGCACCTATGAGCGCATTGACGGGCGCAATCGTATTACCCTGAAAAGCATGATTGGAGGGCAAACCAGTGACGAATGAAAATGCGCTGTCCGTACAAACCGAACGCAGTGAAGAGGCCGTCATCGTCTGCCCAGTAGGACGGGTGGACGGGAGTAATGTCGGGGTCCTGGAAAGCGCTATTCGGGAACAACTCGATGCGGGCGAGAAGACACTCGTCTTCGATTTTGAAGGCCTGAACTACATCAGCAGCGCTGGCCTGCGCGTACTTCTGGTGACGGCCCGACGGATGCAGGCGGAAGGGGGAAAAGCCCTGTTCTGCGGGCTGGCCGAACACATCGCCCATGTCTTTGAGATCAGCGGATTCACCAACATCCTGACGATCTGTCAGAGCCGAAGCGAAGCGCTGGCTGCCTTATAGATACCGACTCCGAAGAGAGGGACCAGACCTTGACAACATCACCCGTCCGACTTCTTGTGGTAGACGACGAAGAAGACCTCGAACTGCTTATCCGCCAGAAATTCCGCCGCCGTATCCGCAAAGGCGAATTCGATTTCGTCTTTGCCCGGAATGGTCAGGAAGCGCTCGAAAAGCTCGCCGAGAACCCCGACATTCATCTGGTGCTCTCGGATATCAACATGCCCGTGATGGACGGGCTCGCCCTGCTGAGCAAACTCGAAGATACCAACCCCGACGTCCAGGCGGTCATCGTTTCCGCCTACGGTGACATGGAGAACATCCGCACCGCCATGAACCGGGGCGCCTTCGACTTTGTGACCAAGCCGATCAATTTCGACGATCTCGATATCACGATTGAAAAGACGCTCAACCATATCCGCGTCCTGGAAACCGCCCAAGAGGCGCGGGACCGGCTCGTCGTCCTCAAGCGGGAACTCGATGTGGCCCAGCAGGTGCAAATGTCCGCCCTGCCCAAGGAGGTTCCGAGCAGCGAGACCCACGATGTCCAGGCCCTGATGATCCCGGCCCGGGAGGTCGGCGGGGACTTCTACGATTTTTTTCCCCTGAGCAATGAACTGATCGGTCTGGTCATCGCGGATGTCTCGGGCAAGGGGATTCCGGCGGCGCTGTTTACCCTCATGACGCGGACCCTCCTCAAAGGAACAGCCCGAGATTCCCCGTCTCCCGCTGACTGTCTGGGCCTCGTGAACGATCTGCTGGCCGAGGACAACGAAACCTGTATTTTCATCACCCTTTTCTATGGGGTGTTTGATCTGCGGGACGGCGTCTTCCGTTACAGCAACGGTGGCCATAACCCGCCCCGTTTGGTCCGGAGCGATTCCCGGATTGAGGAACTACCAACCACGGAGAATCTGGTCCTCGGGATCGCCCCTGAACACGAATATCACAACGGCGAGGTTCGGCTTGCCCCCGGAGATGCCCTTTTCCTGTATACGGATGGCATTACCGAGGCCCAGAACGTCAATAATGAGGAGTTTGGCGAGGAGCGCCTCGATGCAATACTTGCCGGCCTTGGGCAGGTACCTGCCCGTGAGATCGTAACCACGATCGTTGATGAGGTGCGCGCCTTTGCCGGAGATGCGCCGCAATCGGATGATATTACCTGCATCGCCATGCGCTTCGCCGCCCCGTTTTCTTCCGCCACTGCCGACGGGACATGATGCGCTCTATCCCCGCCCTTTTTCGCGCCACCCTGGGTCTCGTTGCCTGGGTCGGTGTGATATTACAGACCGTGCAGTTCGCCGGCGCCGAAGAGTTGGTCTTCGGCCAGTCCGCAGCCCTGAGCGGACCGGCCCGAGCCTTGGGTCAGGGGATGCGTATCGGCCTGCTGGCCGCTTTCGAGACGATCAACCAGCAAGGTGGGATACACGGCCAGCGCCTCGTCCTGGACTCCCTGGACGATGCCTATGAGCCCGAAGCGGCCATCGCCAACACCCGCGAACTCATCCAGCGCAACGTCTTCGCCCTGGTTGGTGCGGTTGGCACCCCGACATCTCTGGCCGCCCAGCCGATAGCCACTGAGGCCGGTGTTCCCTATATTGCCCCATTCACCGGGGCGGATTTTCTGCGTGACGCTAAGCTTCGATCTAATGTGCTCAATATACGGGCCTCGTACTACCAGGAAATTGAGGCGATACTGACCCGGCTGACCACCGACCTGGGGGTGCAGCGGATCGGCATTCTCTACCAAAACGATTCCTACGGACGCGCCGGGCTGACGAGCGTCCGGCGGGCCGTCGCCCGCCACAACCTGCCCCTGGTTGTGGAAGCGGACTATCAGCGCAATACCGAGGCGGTCAAAGTCGCCCTGCTTGACCTGCGCCGCCCCCGGCCCGAGGCGGTTATCATCGTTGGGGCCTATAAGCCCGCGGCCACCCTGATCCGCTGGGCGCGACGGCTCGACTTCAACCCGTATTTCGTTACGATCTCCTTTACCGGTGGTGCGGCTCTGGCGCGGGAGCTCGGTTCTGATGGGGCCGGGGTCTATGTGACCCAAGTCGTTCCCTTCCCCACTGACGTCAGCCTCCCGGTCGTTGCCCAGTATCAGCAGGCCCTGGCCGCGGTGGCCCCGGAGCGCGCGCCGGGTTTCGTCTCACTCGAAGGCTATCTGGCGGGCCGCCTGGTGGCGGAGGGTCTGCGGCTGGCCGGACCCAACCCGACCCGAGCAGAGTTTCTGGACGCGCTGCGGACTGCGGAGACTATCAACCTCGACGGCTTCCGGCTGCGCTATGGCCCTGACGACAATCAGGGCTCCGACCGTATCTATCTGACCGCCCTTGACGCGCAGGGGCGTTTTCGGTCGGTGCAGAACATGGGACCGCAATGAGCCACGACGACCAGTCCACCACCACAGAGGCTCTGGCCCAGCGCCCGTCTCCGGCGGACAACGGAGGGGAGGCAGCACACAGACACGGGCGACGCATCGGGGTCGCTGCCCAGCTCTACCTTCTCTTGCTGGGCAGCGTCCTGCTGACCCTGAGTGCCAGTCTGGTCGGCTATTTTTCCTTTCAGGAGATCATCCGGTACGGGTCACGGCTCACGGAGTTCAGCATTCCCAACCTGAGCAGTGCGGTGGACGCGGCACGTCAGAGTGCGGTGGTGGTGAACGGGGCGATTCGTCTCAGCTCGGCCTCCTCGCTTCAGGAACACGGCACAGTCGCCCAAGAACTGGCCAGAGAACAGTCGGCTCTCGGCATTCTCATTCAGGAACTCGCGTCCCAGACCGCCTTTGGCGAGCAAACCAGGCTGATCGAAGGCCATCTGGCTGAACTGAGCGTCCACCTGGAACTCATCCAAGAATCGGCCGCCCGCCGGCTGGTCATCAATCAGACGCTGGAGGACCTTACGCAGGAACTCGCCGAGACGAACCGCCGGATTGAGCAAAGCATCGTGACCCTGATCGATGACCAGGAATTTTATCTGGTGGAGGGAATGCGTCGCCTGCAAGACCAGCCGAGCCCGATCACTGAGCGGGCCTCTGAAGCTGAGCTCACCTATGCCCGAGACCTGACGACCCTGAACCACCAGGCCAACCTCGCCACGCTGCTGCTGGGCAATGCTTTGGCCCTGTCCGACCGAGGTCTGCTTCCGCCCCTCCGCGAGCGCTTTCGCAGCGCCGTGCAGAACTTCCGGCGCGCCTATGAGCGGCTGGCGGCGCGCAACCCGGACAATCTGCTCAGGACCGAGTTGGAACGCCTGGCACGAATTGGGGAAGCGGATGAAGGCATCCTCCCCCTGCGTGAAGAAACCCTGCGTCGCCTGGAACAGGAACAAACCGCGCTGGCAAAAGGCCGCGAGGCTTCTGCCATGCTCCTGGCCGAGGTGAACACCCTGGTAGAAGAGATCAACGATGAGACGGTTGACTCCAGTACGGCGGCCCAGTCTGCGGCCCAGACTGGGCGATTACTCCTCGGGGTCCTCAACGTCCTGAGCATCTCGGGCGCTATCGTCCTCGGCTGGTTGTTTGTCGGGCGCTATATAATTCGCCGCCTGGTCGGGCTGGCTACGGCCATGCGCTCCATGGCCGGTGGCGACCTGGAGGTGCCGGTTGAGGTGAAGGGCAATGACGAGGTGACGGATATGGCCAGCGCCCTGGAAGTCTTCCGGCGCTATGCCCTGGAGGTGCAACGGCTGAACCTGGTCGAGAAGCTGGCCAAAGAGTTGGACGCGAAGAACCATACCCTTGAGCAGACCTTGGAACATCTCGAAGAGGCGCAGGAACAGATCATCGCTGAGAAAAAACTCTCTTCGCTCGGCCAGCTCACGGCCGGGGTGGCGCATGAAATCAAGAATCCACTCAATTTTGTAAGCAATTTCTCCGAGGTGTCCGTCGAGTTGGTTGATGAAATCGGGGAGGTCATGGAGGAGGCCAAGACGGGAGAGGTCGAGATGTCTGAAGAAATCATCCCTATCCTCTCGGACCTCAAGCTCAACCTCCAAAAAGTCAAGGAGCATAGCCAACGCGCCGACGGTATTGTACGGAGCATGCTCGAACATTCTCGTGGCGGGCCGGGGGATTGGCGGGGGACCGATGTGAACGCCCTGCTGAAGCAGTACGTGGACCTGTCTTATCACGCAGTGCGTGCCCAGAACGCGAACTTCAATATGACGCTGACTCAGGACCTCGACCCGGCAATGGGCATGCTCGAAGTTGTTCCCCAGGATATCGGCCGGGTGTTCCTCAATCTCGTCACGAATGCCTGCCAGGCCCTGGATGAAAAACGCCGAACGGCGGACGGGGGCTTTGCGCCGGAACTGCGTATCGCCAGCCGTCGCCTGGAGGATCACGCCGAGTTCGATATCCGCGACAACGGCCCCGGTATTCCGGAGGAACTGCGCGAACGGATCTTCGAACCCTTCGTGACCACGAAGAAGCCGGGCGAGGGGACCGGGCTTGGCCTGTCGCTCATCACAGACATTCTCACCCGCCACGGTGGTTCCATCCATCTCGACACCGAGGTGGGAGTCTTCACCGAGATGCGAGTGATCCTCCCGCTCGAACCACCCCAGGATACGGACCACGAAACACCCGCAGCAGCCGGGTGACCCGCCGCTTCCCGCTGGTGCCCCGACCCGCGCCTGCCTTTGCGCTCCTGTGACTGTCTGTGGTAGTCAAGGGCGGATGCTCAACTCTCAAGGGGAAAGCCTATGAAGTTCTGGATGTTTCATCTCATGCCGTGGCCCCATCTGCCCGAGAATTTTACCGAGCAATACGATACGGCCTGGGTCACGTGTTCAAACAGCCTGTTTGACCCCGAGCGCGGCCCGGAGGTCTATCATCAGTATATCGATCAGCTCGCCTATGCCGATACGTTGGGCTTCGATGGGGTGGTCATCAATGAGCATCACCAGAATGCCTATGGCATCATGCCTTCACCCAATTTAATCGCCGCTGCGCTCTCGCAACGGATCACACAGGCCCGCGTCATGGTGTTGGGCAATGGCCTGCCACTCTACGA
>WTHD01000416.1:4879-13705 GCA_011523265.1 Candidatus Binatota bacterium | reverse complement strand
GGACAATAGAGGCGACAACGGAGGCCGTGGTATTCGTTCCTACGCCCTCGGCCCCGCCGTGCACATAGAAGCCGCGGTAGCAGGCGACCAAGCCGATCAGGCCGGCGAAGACCAGGCTTTTTATCATGCCCGTGACCAAATCGCTCATCAGCAGGGCTTGGCCGGTTTGCTGGAGATAATTCCGACTGCCAAGCCCGAGGACCAGAACGCCAATCCAATAGCCCCCAAAAATACCGGTCACGTTTGAGAGCATGGTCAGACTTGGTACGGCGCACAGCAGGGCGAGCATGCGCGGGAGCAGCAGAAAGCGCCCCGGACTGAGGGCCATGGTCCGCATGGCGTCGATCTCTTCGGACACCACCATGGTCCCCAACTCTGCGGTAATGGCCGACCCACTCCGTCCCGCGACAATAATTGCCGTAATCAGGGGAGCCATCTCGCGCGTCATGGAAACGGCGACGAGATTCGCAATATAGATGGCGGCGCCGAACTGTCGGAGTTGACTGGCCGCGTTCAGGGCCAGGACCGCACCGACCAGAAAGGAGAGAAAGGTCACAATCGGGATGCCGTCCACACCAATCTTCACGATTTGTTCGTGGGTCCGGTCCCATTTGACGCTTTTCCCGCGCCAGGGAGCAATGCACAGCCAGTACGCGAGTTCGCCTATCATTTCGATGAGACGCCGGCCCGTTGCCACGGCGGTCAGGGTATGTGCGCCAATAGACTCCAGCAGTGACAGTCTGCCACGCCTCTGTTCAGGCGAATCGAGCAGGCTGAGATCAAGTCCAATAAACGCTTGATGGGCCTGCTGACGGACGCCGGTGAACTGGACCGTCACCCCCCGACTTTTTCCGTGCTGCACGAGTCGGAGCAGGGTTGCGGCTTCCAAACCGTTGAGATGGGAGACCTGCCCCAGGTCGAGGTAATGCCGAGTGCCGGGTCGGAGTTGCTCAATGTGCTCTGTATGTTTATGAACCAGGGAAAGAATCTGCTCGGAGACCCGGAGCGCATGTACGATGGCTGCTCGGTCCTGTTCCACAATCCGCGGTCTCCTTCCCGCTGTGTCCGGCCCAGCTCACTACCTTACAACGACCCTCTCTCCTTCATAGAACTTGCCACGAAGCCTGTAAAGCGAAGATGAGGCCCGAACGGAGCGATGGGCACAGACGACGAGGGAAGAGCGGCACCGCTTTTGCCTTTTTTGTGTTTTCATAGCATAACAGAGCCTGTTTCGTGGCCGGGTCTCCGCCCACGAAGCGAGAGAAGAATACACAGGTTGGAGAGGATGCATGCTTTGGTGTGATAAAATCGCCGCCCAGGTTGAGGGAGAACAACTCATCAACGACTCGAAGACCCCCTCGGGCCGAGCTCACGTTGGTGCCCTGCGGGGTGTGCTCATTCACGATGTCGTTTTCCGGGCGATTCAGGCCCGTGGCTTGCCGGTCCGGTATACTTTTGGAGTTGATGACTACGATCCATTGGATGAACTGCCCGCCGGCCAAGAGCAGTTCTTCCGGCCCTACCTCGGCGCGCCGCTGTGTGAGGTGCCGCCACCGCCGGGCTCGTCCTTCTCCGATATCTCCGAGCACTATATCCAGGATTTTTTCAGCGTGTTCCGCGACCTGAACGTCGAGGCCGAGACCTACCGGATGCGCGATATCTATCGCTCGGGCCAATTCAACCAGGCCATTGATGATATTTTGCGTAACGCCGCGACCGTCCGACGCGTGTATAAAGAGGTCAGCAAGTCCGAGCGCCCGGATAACTGGTATCCCTTCCAGACCGTGTGTGAACAGTGTGGACGCATTGGCACGACCGAGGTCACCGACTACGACGGCAAAGAAGTCACCTACACCTGCCGGCCCGACCTCGTCACCTGGGCATCCGGGTGCGGCTATCGGGGAAAAGTTTCGCCGTTTGACGGCAAAGGCAAATTACCCTGGAAGCTCGAATGGACCGCGAAGTGGAAAACGTTTCAGATTACGATTGAGGGCGCGGGCAAAGATCACACCACAAAGGGCGGCTCTCGGGACGTAGCTGCGGCCTGTTTACGGAAAATTTTTCATCAGGCCCCGCCGCTCAACATCCCGTACGAGTTTTTCCTGGTCGGCGGCGCCAAGATGAGTTCGTCCAAGGGACTGGGCGTTTCCGCTCGGGAGATGGCGGATTTCCTGCCGCCCGAAATCCTGCGGTTCGTCATGATCCGTACCCAGCCCAAACAGCCGGTGAATTTCTCCCCGGACGAAAAATCCATTATCAAAATCTTCAATGACTTTGATCGATTCCATACCCGGACGTACCGCGACCCCCAGGTATCGGAGGACGATAAGCGGGTGTATCAACTGGCGCAGACCACCCTGGAGGATGATTTCTACGCCGCGGACTTTCAACTGGTCGCAACGATTGCGCAACTGCCGCATCTTGACCTCAGCGGAGAGATCGAAAAGCGCAAGGGCGCGGCCCTGACGGCCGTTGAGCGGCGGCAGCTCGAACGCCGGGCCCAAGCGGCCCGCTACTGGCTGGAGCATTACGCCAGCCCCGAGGAACGGATCGTCTTGCAGGACAGGCTACCGGAGCGAGCCGCCGAGCTGACCGCCAGCCAGCGCGCCTTTCTGCACCAACTCGCCGCCCGCCTGCCCGACATTCCGCAGGATGATAACGCCTTGCAGGCCGCGTTATTCGACACCGCGCGTCTCACGCCGCTCGCGCCGGCCCGCGCCTTTCAGGCTATCTATCGGACGTTGCTCGACCGCGACTCCGGCCCCAAGGCGGGTAACCTGCTGGCCTTTCTGGACCGCGACTTCCTGCTGCACCGCTTCCGAGAACTGCCCTACGATCAGGCCGCGTTCTGGCAGGAGACGAGCATCAGCCAGGAGGAGTTCGACGCCTGGTTGACGGAGCACCGGGATCAGATCAAACAGATGACCACCGAAGCCAAACTCCTGCTCCATCTCCCAGAGGGAGAAGGTCGGGATGAGGGAGAAAATTATACTCTGCCCGAAGCCTCATCCCGCTTGGGGGGCGTGGAGTGCGTGGTCGAACTGGACGACAACCGAACCCATATGCGGCGCGTGCGGTTGGGAGAGTTTACCGATCAGGCGGCCTTTAACGTTGCGGCTCAGACGTATGTCGAGTTGGTGACGAGGGGATAGCGACGTCCTACCCCGCCCGCTCAAAATACTCCCGCAGGTTCTCGGCCTCGCGTTGCTGGCAGGCAACCGCGACGCGCAGCTTTTCCAGGTGTTGAGCCATCATCTTGCCGGCGTTCGGGACGGGGTGGTCGGTAAAGAAGGTGTTGATCTGGGCCTCAAGCTCGGGTGTGACGAGCGCGACGATCCCTTCGCACATGCGCACGATGGACACGTCCGGGAACTTCTCCAGCATGTCGCCCCAGCGTTCCTGGAGAAACTGCCAGGCCAATTCGCGGCCCTCGGTATTCATCAACAGCGACCGCATGAGGTAGGGCGCGTTCTGGGTGCGAACCTCGCCGCTGAGCGTCATATCCAGGGTCCGGGTGAAGAGGTCGGGTTGACGGAAGCTGGCCAACGCGAACTGATAGCGCTGCTCTTCTTGCGGTGTTGCGGCGTTGTGTGAAATCTGACGAAATTCGTCATACGTCGCCGCGTCGCCGGTATAGGCAAGAATCGACACCAGCGCGGGAACCAGATTGCGGTCCACGGCGTTTCGATCGGCCCGATATTGCGTATAGAGCGTCCGCGCCTGCGCTTGGGTGGCCGCATCGTCTCCAAGGGTGCCCAGCGCACCGAGCAATTCTCCTCTGAGCTGACCGATAAGAGCATCTTCCCCATCTTGGGGAGCCCAGCCCAACCGCTGGGTGAGCGGGGCGATCAGTGCGCGGATATGACGCTGCAAGGCCGGACGCTGTTCCGGGTTGAGCAGACGGTAGAGATAATGACACGAGCCGAGAATGGCGGCCCACACATTGTGGTCTGACTCTTCCCGGAATACGGGCAGGAGATCGAGATAGGCGGACAGCGGCGTCAAACCGGCTTGCGCGGTCGCCCAGGTATCGTTGATCAGGTTGAAGCGCTCAATCGGAGAGAGCTGGGCGTGGACATCTGCGGTGAGTTGGCCGAGCAGGTCTGGTGCATACCGGACCCGATAAAAGCCGTACCCGCCCGCGTTGACGACGACCCAGTCCGGCCGCTCCGAGAGGGGCAGGCGCAGTTCGCCCGTAGTCAGCAGGGCGGTCTGGGTCCCGGTTTCGGCGGCTCTTTTGGTTTTGATAAAAACCGGGGCCTGCCAGCGTTTGTCTTCAGTCTGGCGATCGCCGTTTTGCATATAGTGAAACGGCTGTTGAGAAATCACCAGATCAGCGCCGTCCACAGCAACGGAAATCAGGGGATAACCGGCCTGAAAGACCCAGCTATCCATCATGGATCGGACCGGCTGTTGGGTTGCTTCCTCCAATGCATCCCACAGGTCGGTGGTTTCCGCGTTGTCATATTCGTGTTTCCCGAGATAATGGCTGATGCCTTTCTGAAAGGCCTGAGGGCCAAGGTATTGCTCCAGCATCCGCAGGACGGCCGCGCCTTTCTCATAGGTCAGAATATCGAACATGCCCTGGGCCTCGTCCGGGTGTTCGACCGGGAACTCGATGGGGCGGGAGCTGTGCAGCCCGTCAACCTGGAGCGCCGCGGCCCGCGAGACGGCAAAGCTGGTCCAGCGCTGCCATTCGGGCTTCCAGGCATCAACGGCCATCATTTCCATAAACGTGGCAAACGCCTCGTTGAGCCACAGGCCGTTCCACCAGCGCATGGTCACCAGATCGCCAAACCACATATGCGCGTTCTCATGTGCGACCACGTCTGCGACGCGTTCCAACTCACTCCGGGCAGCCGTCTGTTCATCGATGAGCAGGGCGGTCTCACGAAACGTAATAGCGCCCAAGTTCTCCATCGCCCCGGCCGCGAAATCCGGAATGGCAATCAGATCGAGCTTGTCACCGGGATAGGGCCGACCGTAGTAGTCGCTGAAGAATTGCAGCGACGCGGCGCCGATGGCCCGCCCGAAGGCGGTCAGATGCTGTTTGCCCGGTATGGCCCATACGCGTAGCGGTTTGCCATCAATATGCACGGCTTCGCTGGCCTCAAACTCACCCACGATAAAGGCCACCAGATAGGTTGACATCTTGATCGTGTCGGCAAACACGACCGCTTTCTTGCCCGTCCCAGGGAGCGGGTCTTCGCCCACAACGGCCGTATTGGAGATGGCGGTCAGCCCCTCGTCAATCACCAGCGTCACCTGAAAGACGGCTTTGGCCGCCGGCTCATCCCAGCACGGAAAGGCCCGCCGGGCGTCGGTAGACTCAAATTGGGTTGAGGCCAAGATGACGTCTTCACCCTCGACGTTCTTATAGGTGCTACGGTAAAAGCCGCGTAACTTGTCGTTGAGGACGCCTTCAAACGCGATCTGCAAGGCATAGCGGCCGGGACCGATGGCCTGCGGGAACTCGAGCACCGCCCGCTCGTTTGGTTCGTCGAGGGCCGCGCTGCCCGCTTGGCTTGCGCCCGTTTCGTCGGCGAGCACAACCTGCTGAATCGTGAGCTCGCAGGCGTTCAGGACGAGGGTGTGGGTGGCCTCATGAACGGTGATGGTGATCGTTTCCTCACCCCTAAAAGTGAAGTGGGTCAGATCGGGAGTCAGGCGAATCACGTACCGTTCGGGAGTCGCGGTTTCGGGCAGCCTATGTGACGACGGGTTTGACATAATTCCTTATTCCTCCTGGCCTTCTGGGGTCGGTCGCGTGCTTCAGTCTAGTCCAACGTGCATTGAAATCCTATAGAAGTCCCATTATATCGTATGCTAATGATTCTGGTTATAATCGGACGGGACGGGAACCTGGGCACATACGTCCGTAGCGTGGTATGGAAAAAGATGAAGAGTGCGAGGGTGTTATGAGAGACCAGAATGATCGTGACACGGATCTCGACCACGGCGTCGTTACCGAAACGGAAAAAAAGCTCAAGAAGCCACCGCTCTACAAGGTCCTGTTGCACAACGATGACTACACGACCATGGAGTTTGTGGTCTATATTCTTCAGTCCGTCTTTCGTCACGACGCAACCAAGGCCACCCAGATCATGCTGCACGTCCATCGTCAGGGAACTGGCGTAGCCGGCGTCTATAGCTATGAGGTGGCGGAGGCGAAAATCTCCCGCGTTGACAGTTTAGCCAAGAAACATGAATTTCCCTTAAAGTGCAGTATGGAAGAAGCCTAGCGAGCGGAGCCCTTACCATGCGAATTAGTCGAGAACTGGAAGTCACGATTGGTCTGGCGATTAACGAGGCACGGCGCCGGCGGCACGAGTTTCTCTGTCTGGAACATGTGCTGCACGCCTTGCTGTTCGATGAGACCGTGGCCGAGATTGTGCGGCAGTGCGGCGGAGACGTTAAAGAACTCCAAGCCGATCTTGAGGAATTTCTCAAAGAGAATCTGGAGTCGCTGCCGGAGGACGCCGGTGAGGTTGACCCCCAGCAGACTCTGGCCTTTCATCGGGTCTTGCAGCGGGCGGCGGCCCATGTGCAATCCGCGGGCAAAGAAGTCATTGAGACGCGCAATTTCTTTGTCGCCCTGTTTCGCGAGGACAACAGTCACGCGGTCTATCTCCTGGAGAAGCACGGCGTGACCCGGCTGGATGTGCTGAATTATATCTCGCACGGCATTTCCAAAACGCCGTCCGATGAAGAAGCCGAGTCCGGTGCTGCGCACGACGGCCACGACGAAGACGGCGAGGCCCGTCCGGTCAAAGACCCGCTTGAGGCGTTTACCACCAATCTCGTACAAAAGGCCAAAGACGGGGATATCGATCCGCTCATCGGTCGCGAGATCGAGATTGAGCGGACCATTCATGTGTTGTGTCGGCGGCGCAAGAACAACCCGATCTATGTCGGCGATTCGGGGGTCGGCAAGACCGCGATTGTCGACGGGCTGGCGCTCAAGATTGCCGAGGACGATGTGCCCGATGTCCTAAAAGAGGCCTGCATCTACTCGCTCGATATGGGCTCCGTCCTGGCCGGCACAAAATTCCGGGGCCAGTTTGAAGAACGGCTCAAAGCCGTGCTGAAAGCGCTCGATAAACAGCCGGGGGCCATCCTGTTTATCGATGAAATCCACACCATAGTCGGGGCAGGCGCAACCAGCGGGGGGTCCATGGACGCCTCGAATATCCTCAAACCAGCCTTGGCGTCCGGCAAGATGCGCTGCATCGGCGCCACCACCTATCACGAGTACCGGAGTTATTTTGAACGGGATCGGGCCCTGGCCCGGCGCTTTCAAAAAATTGAAGTCCACGAGCCGAGCATCGAAGACGCCGTGGAAATCCTGAACGGCCTCAAGCCCCACTACGAAGAACACCACGGGGTAGAATACACGCGTGACGCGCTCAAGGCCGCGGCCGAACTGTCGGCAAAATATATCAACGATCGGTTTCTGCCGGACAAGGCGATAGATGTGATAGACGAGGTCGGGGCGTCCTTTCAGATTCGCCCCGCTCCGGAGGAAGACGGCAAGAAGATTATTCATGACACCGACATCGAGTCCATTGTGGCCAAGATTGCCCGTATCCCGCCTCGCAGTGTTTCCGCTTCGGACAAGGAGCGCTTGCAGAGTCTGGATGCCGATCTCAAGGGCGTGGTCTTTGGCCAGGATACGGCGATTGAAACCCTGGTGCGGGCTATTCGGCTGGCGCGTGCCGGCCTGGGCCAACCCGAAAAACCCGTTGGCTCGTTTCTGTTCTCGGGACCGACCGGCGTGGGTAAAACCGAGGTTGCCAAGCAACTGGCGGAAACCCTGGGCCTCCAATTTCTGCGCTTCGATATGAGCGAGTATATGGAGAAGCATACGGTCTCGCGTCTGATTGGCGCGCCTCCGGGATACGTCGGCTTCGATCAGGGTGGCTTGCTCACCGACGCGGTTACGCGCAATCCGCACGCGGTCCTCTTGCTGGACGAGATCGAAAAAGCCCATCCCGATCTGTTCAATATTTTATTGCAGGTCATGGACCACGCCACCCTGACCGATAACAATGGTAAGAAGGCCGACTTCCGGCATGTGATTATTATCATGACCAGCAATGCCGGCGCTCGTGAGATAGCGGCACACGCCATTGGCTTTGGCAATATCTCAAACGAAGGCAAGGATCAGCAGGCGATTGAGAAGCTCTTCAGCCCGGAATTTCGGAACCGCCTGGACGCCATCGTACACTTCCGCTCCCTGCCCATGCAGGCCATTGAGCGCGTGGTTGAAAAGTTCGTGAAGGAACTCGTCGAGCAGCTCACCGAACGGAAAGTGTCCATTACGCTGACGCCGGCCGCGCGTCGCTATCTGGCGGAAAAGGGCTATGACAAAACCTTTGGCGCCCGCCCGATGGCTCGCCTGATCCAGACCGAGGTGAAGCAGGTGCTGGCGGATGAGATTCTGTTCGGGCAGCTCCAAGAAGGGGGCGAGGTCGAGATCGACTTTGACGAGGAAAAGTTGACGTTTTCCTACGCCCCGGCAGACAGTGAAGAAGAGGAACCGGCTCCGCCAGTCGAGACGGTTGAGTAGGCAGACCCTCTACCGCGCCCCCGGCTCTTTTTGCCGGTCCGCTACGGGGTCTTGCCCAGCACGATACACAGCCCCCGGACCGCTGCGCCGTTATCGAGGCGCAGCGTGGCCGACTCAAGAGAACTGACGGCAAACCCGCACTGCGTTGCTCGCTCTGCCAGATAGGCCCGGCCGTGCATATAGTAGCCGGAGCTGTTGACGCTCAGCTCCTGGGTCGGATTGTCCTCAGCCGTGAAAACGAACAGGCCGGAGTCCCG